>JALEYA010000149.1 GCA_022779945.1 Oscillospiraceae bacterium
CCGAAGCAGACGGCCTTTGCGGCGATCGTGTGCATGAGCGGTCCGCCCTGATTGCCCGGGAAGATGGCCTTGTTGAGCTGTTTTGCGTACTCCTCTTTCGCAAGAATGAGTCCGCCTCTCGGTCCTCTTAAGGTTTTGTGCGTGGTGGTTGTCACAACATCGGCATAGGGTACGGGTGACGGGTGAAGACCTGCGGCGACAAGACCGGCTATGTGCGCCATGTCAACCATAAAGATCGCGCCGACCTGCTTAGCAATCTTCGAAATGCGCTCGAAGTCGATAATTCTTGCATAAGCGGACGCACCGGCAACAATCATCTTCGGCTTGACGGCTTCTGCCTTCTGAAGAAGCTTGTCGTAATCCAGAAAACCGTTTTCATCAACGCCGTAGGATTCAAAGTTGTAAAGAATACCGCTTGCGTTTACGGGCGAGCCGTGGGTAAGGTGTCCGCCTTCGGCAAGGGACATTCCGAGTACCGTGTCACCGGGCTGAAGAAAAGCGGCGTATACGGCAAGGTTCGCCTGAGAACCGGAATGCGGCTGAACGTTTGCGTACTCGGCGCCGAAAAGCTTCTTGGCTCTTTCGATTGCGATGTTTTCCACGATGTCAACATATTCGCAGCCGCCGTAATATCTCTTTCCGGGATACCCCTCGGCGTATTTGTTGGTCAGCACACTGCCCATCGCCGCCATAACGGCGGGGGAAACGATGTTTTCCGAAGCGATCAGTTCCAGCTTGTTACGCTGACGGTCAAGCTCAAGCTGCATGGCGTCGGCAACCTCTTTGTCTGTCCGGGCGATTAAGCCGATTGAGTCGAGAAGATTGTTATACATTTTTATTGGCTCCTTTGCTTTTTCGATATTGGATTTTGGATTTTCGATATTGGATGGGATAGAAACAGAAAGATGCGGTGGAGCCCCCTCTGTCAGCAAAGCTGTTTTCTCCTCACGAGAGAGGCTTCATTTGGCGCCTCTTTTAGATCGCCAGCATTTGGCTCCCTCTCTGAGGGAGCTGTCACGAAGTGACTGAGGGAGTCCGCCAAGGCGGCCGGGCACGGCGAAGCCGTGCATTTGCCGCTGCCGCAGGCAGCGGCAAATGCAAAACCGCAAGGTTTTGTCGGCCGCCGTCCCGCCGTCAGATGAATCTCACCCGAAGTCACCCGGCTATCCTCCGCTTATAATTTACATAGTTTCCTACACAGAAAAACCAATTCTGCGGGGAACAGCCTTCCGTCGGTACCATGTGAATCCGCGACCACAACTATTCATTATTCACTATTCACTTATTTTATCACGTCTGTTCCCATATACGGTCTCAAAACCTCAGGCACGGTCACACTGCCGTCGGCGTTCTGATAGTTTTCAAGAATAGCGGCAACGGTTCTGCCGACTGCAACACCCGAGCCGTTGAGGGTGTGAACAAGCTTTGCCTTGTCCTTGGCATTGTCCTTGTAACGGATCGAAGCACGTCTTGCCTGGAAGTCCTCGAAGTTTGAGCAGGAGGAGATTTCAACGTATCTTCCGTAGGACGGCATCCATACTTCAATGTCGTATGTCTTGGCGGAGGAGAAGCCGATGTCGCCGGTGGAAAGCGCAACCACTCTGTACGGAAGACCGAGAAGCTGAAGCACCTTTTCGGCGTCGTTGGTCAGCTTTTCAAGCTCTTCGTAGCTGTTTTCGGGCTTAACGAATTTCACAAGCTCAACCTTGTTGAACTGATGCTGACGGATCAGACCTCTTGTGTCACGTCCTGCCGAACCGGCTTCGGCTCTGAAGCAAGCGGAGTAGGCGCAGTACTTGATCGGAAGCTTGTCTCCGTCAAGAATTTCATCACGGTGCATATTGGTAACCGGAACCTCTGCGGTCGGAATCAGGAAGTAATCGTTTGTAAGCTTGAAAGCGTCCTCTTCAAACTTCGGAAGCTGACCCGTGCCGGTCATGGAAGCACGGTTGACCATGAACGGCGGAAAGACTTCGGTGTATCCGCTTTCGATGTGCGTGTTGAGGAAAAAGTTGATAATCGAGCGTTCCAGTCTTGCCCCTAAGCCTCTGTAAAAATGGAAACGGGCGCCGGTAACCTTTGCGGCAGTCTCCGGGTCAAGAATGTTAAGGTCTGCGCCGATATCCCAATGGGCTTTCGGCTCAAAATCGAATTTTGTCGGCTCGCCGAAGCGGCGGATTTCCACGTTTTCGCTGTCGTCCTTACCGAGCGGTGTGGTCGGGGAGGGGATATTCGGGAATTCATAAATCAGACTTTTTTGTTTGGCTTCAAGCTCGGCAAGCTCGTCGTCGTCCTCCTTGATGGCGGCTTTGACGGCGTTCATCTCTGCCATGATGGCGCTGATATCGCCGCCCTCCTTCTTAATTTTCGGAATCTCCTTGCTGGCGGCGTTCTGCTTTGCCTTGAGTGCCTCTTTTTTTGCGCTCAGTTCCCGTCTTTTGCCGTCGATTGCGATAATCTCGTCAACTGCGGCGTCCATATCCTTATTTCTTGTTTTCATTGCGGCCTTGACAAGGTCGGGATTTTCTCTTATCAGTTTAATGTCAAGCATTGTCCTTACTCCTTTTCATTACTTTTCAAATATTTTCATAAGCTTTTCGAGGTCTTCTTTTCCGAAAAACTCAATCTGAATTGTGCCTTTTCCGGCGGCGTTGACGTTGACCTTGGCTTTGCGTCCGAGCGTGTCGGAAACAGCCAGCTCAACCTCGTCATAATAAATGTCACGCTTTTTTGTCGGCTTTTTCTTGCCTTTGGCTTCTTTGATCATGAACTTGACAAGCCGCTCGGTGTCTCGTACGGACATCCCTTTTTTGATAATGCGGTCGGCAAGCTCTTTGATCTTTTCGTTGTCGGAAAGAGCCAACAACGCTCTTGCGTGACCGGCGGAAATTTTGCCCTCGCGAACCATATCCACAACACTCGGCGGAAGAAGCAGAAGTCTTACCGCATTGGCGACCGCCGGACGGGATTTTCCGACCCGTTTCGCCGCCTGTTCCTGCGTCATTTCGTAGGTTTCCATCAAAAGCGAAAGTCCCTGCGCCTCTTCAATCGGGTTGAGATCCTCCCTTTGAAGATTTTCAACAAGGGCAACTTCCAGAAGCTCGGAATCGGTAATCTCTCTAATAACGACGGGCACTTCGTTCAGTCCTGCGATTCTTGCCGCTCTCCAACGTCTTTCGCCGGCAATCAGCTGATAACCGCCGTCGGCAATCGGACGGACAACCAGCGGCTGAATGATTCCGTGTTCACCGATCGAGGCGGCAAGCTCGGAAAGAGCTTCTTCGTCGAAGGTCTTTCTCGGCTGGTCACGGTTCGGCTCAATGTCGTTGATGTTGACCGAAACAAAGCCTGCCGAATTTTCTTCGGTGGAATTGTCAAGGAACAAAGCGTCCAGCCCCATTCCAAGACCGTTTTTCTTTTTCTGTGCCATTTTCTGCCTCCTTTATGATTCCAGCGGCTTCAAGCCGTTCTTTCTCAAAAATTCATCTGCCAGCTCATCATAAGCCTTACTGCCCTTTGATCCACGGTCAAAATAGCTGACCGGCTGACCGAAGGACGGTGCCTCGCTTAAGCGTACATTTCTCGGAATTACCGTTGCATACACCTTTTGCGGAAAGAAGCGTTTCACCTCAGAAACAACCTGCTGTGTCAGGTTCAGTCTTCCGTCAAACATGGTAAGCAATACACCCTCAATGTCAATCAGCGGATTATATAGGCGTTTGACCTGTCTTACGGTATTCATCAGTTGCGACAAGCCCTCAAGTGCGTAATACTCGCACTGAATCGGAACAATAATGCTGTCTACCGCACAAAGTGCATTGATTGTG
>JALEYA010000178.1 GCA_022779945.1 Oscillospiraceae bacterium
TCCCCGACCGATCCGCCGGGGAGAATGATTTTTTACTTTTTGATCACTTTGTCGAACGACGGATTAAAGGCATAAAAGTTCTTCGACTGCATCTTATCCGTCGCGATCCGGAGCGCTTCGCCGAACCGCTGATAATGAACGATTTCACGCGCACGCAGGAATTTGATAGCATCGCAGACGTCCGGGTCATCAACAAGCCGCAGAATATTGTCGTAGGTTTTGCGTGCCTTCTGTTCGGCGGCAAGATCCTCATGCAAATCGGCTATCACGTCGCCTGTTGACTGAATGTACGCCGCAGTGAAAGGCACACCTGCCGACGACGCAGGGTATACACCGGTTGTGTGGTCAACGAAGTAAGCGTCAAATCCGCTTTTCTTGATTTCTTCCGGCGTAAGGTTTCTCGTCAGCTGATAGACAATGCTTCCCACCATTTCAAGATGTCCGAGCTCTTCCGTGCCGATATCCGTCAGGATTCCCTGAATTTCCGGGTACGGCATCGAAAAACGCTGACTGAGATAACGAAGCGAAGCACCCAATTCGCCGTCAGGTCCTCCGTATTGACTTGTAACGATCTGTGCGAACTTTGCGTTCGGCGTTTTAATGTTGATCGGATACTGTAAGATTTTCTGATATTCCCACATTAACACTCACCTGCCCTGTTGTCCCACGGCCAGGGACCCTTCAGCCAGTCTTTGCCGTGACCGCCTGCCGGCGACAAAGGTCCGTAGGCGCATTCATACTCCTTGAGCACACACAGATACTTCTCTTTGTACTTTTCAAGAAGCTCTGCTGCCGTTTTGTCGCATGGGTGCGTGTCAAGATACAAGTGTAAATCCCACATCGAAAAACGCAGCATCATCAGCCGGTGCCGGAGATTGTTTTGGTTCATGGTCATCTGCAACACCCCGCAAGAAACGGCTTGTCGAGTACCGGAAAGACCGTACCCACACAAAGAGCCTTGTCGCACGGATAAACATCGTTGCATTCCTGATACGGAATATATGCCATCGCAACTACCGTTTTTTCCGGCAGTGCAGATGTCGGCGCACAACAGCTGTTTTCTCCGCAGACATTCACGGAGCATTGAGGATAACCGGTTGTTCTGCAAGTATTCAACGGTATCTCCCCTTTTGTAAGATTTGGTTGCCCGATATCATACTATGACAAAGTGTATAAGTTGTTCTTCACACCCGGACAAGCTTATTCAAAAAATATTTAAAATCCATTCATTTTTTGTTAAATATTGCTTGACAAAAACAAAAATCAGGGTTATAATATAGACAAATTGAAACAGATGTTTCAAAATTTTGTTTACGGAGGATTGAATCATGGATATTACTATCATCAGACAAGTTCTTGCTCAGCTTTGGAGTGCTCTTCTTAAGCATCTTACAGACGTTCTTCCCGCAGGCATTCTCGATAGAATCGGTGTTCCCTACGCTGACTGATTTCAATTGAGTTTAACAACTTAAAGCACTCTCCGATCGGAGGGTGCTTTTCTCTGTGTCAATATCAGCCGGCACCTGTCTTGCAGACAGAAACGCCCGGTCGGCTGTAAAAGCTGTTTTTCGTAAACGGTTTGCCGTTGCGTAAAAAACATCATGATTCCTGTCAGAAGCAAATCGGCTCCCTTCTTTGTCAGACCTTGTTTTTGTCCGTTTTGGTTCACTTGCGGCCGCTTCACCCTAAGAAATATCCGGGGGCTTTCGCACTAAGGCAGCCCCTTAATATGTTATCTTTAATTCTATACAACACTTTTAACAGTGCTGCTTAAATCTATATCCGAATCAATATATACAGCATCTACTTCGTAGTCATTTTGAACGATGATTCTTTTTGAGTTGATTGTATACTCTTGTATAACTGACCCGTCAACATCAACAATCGGTTCATGCTTTCTTATACCATTTATCTTTTCTACTTCTGAACATACTCTCTTAAATTCAGAATTATCCGCTTTTAATGAAGTTGTATACGAAAACATAAATTACTCACCGCCCCAGTCCTAATTCCTTGTTTACATCATCATTTGTCTTTGTAGCCGTTTCGAAAATATCGATAATAGCTTCTTCTCTTGTCAATGCTTCGTGCAGAATTGATTATTGACAACAAAAAATCTTATCGTCAGATATGGTCTTTAGTTTTTTTATTAACAGCTTTTTTTGTCTCATCAGCATTACTCATATCAAAGACCTTCTTCAATTCTAATTTTCTTTATTACTCTGTAATTTCCGAAACCATTATTTTCAACGGTGTAAATATAATCACCGATTGCTGTACTAAAGATTTTCTTTTCAGACTGTTCTTTTGTTAATTCGTTGCAATTTCACTCATTACATGAGCATACTCTTGTTCAGGCAAGAAAACAGTCTTAAAATCTTCACTTTTCTTGGCAAATAATTGTATGTTGATTTTCATTTTACCATGTTTTTTAGAATTGTCAACATACCTATCCCACCATTCGTCATACGTCATATCGCCCGGCACCTGTATACTTTTGCCGTTCTCATCCCTTGCGGCTCTGACGGTCTTTCGCCCGGGAATGTACGGACAATCCGAGCACCGGCAGAAAGCCGGCGACCGGGAGTATGTCATATCGTAACAGGCAAGAATATCGTCGCTTGCCCGAAGCGGAACGATAATGTTTTTTCGCTGAGCGTACGGTCTTTCCGCAGACAGCGAAATTCGCGCCGTCAAAAAAGCGCATCGCCCACAGAATAAACGACACGATCCTTACACTTGTTTTTCCGCTTCTGACCGCTCTGTCACTGATGATGAAGGAATACGGGCTATCTTCGGCGTAACACCGGCGAAGAAGCGTTTTCTGCTTTTCTGAAAGCGTTTCAAAGGTCATGTGTTCACCTCTTTTGCATAAGAAAAGAAAGCACACGAATGCACTCTCTTGACAACAAGCGTCCGGATTTCAACCGGAGCCTCGGCTATCACCTTGTACTCACCCTATACTACTACTTGTTGTGCTTATTATACCATGTTTTTTAACAAAATCAACAAGTACCGAAACAGCAATTGACTTTCGGTGTTTCGTATCGTATAATATGTTTACAGATTATTCAAATTCACGGAGGGTTCAACATGAAAAAAGTAATTTCCATTATTTTGTGTTTTGTCCTGGTCATCGGTACCGCCGTCCCCGCATTCGCTCGCGAGACCGGGTCCGACCTCAAGTCGAGCGTGCCGGTTATCTATATTTCCGGCGACAGCAATACGCTGACTTACGACAACGGGACAAAGACGTTTGAAATCGACGATATGCTCAAGATTTTCAAAAACTCCGAGGACGGCAACATTTCCGAAGCGGCATTCAATATTCTTCGTCCGTTCCTGATTAAGGGAATCGTTTTCAACGAATGGGACGATTATTATGACGCTGTTTACAAAGAATTCAGCGACGTTTACAAGCCGATCATGCTCGACGAAAACGGCAATCCCAACACCGACTGCGATATTCCGCAGTGGCAGAAAAATGACAAGCTCAATGCCATGACCTATAACCGTGCAGACGCAAACGGCACCTACGGTGAAAAGACCTATCAGTTCTATTATGACTGGAGACTCGATCCGATCGAAATCGCCGATCAGCTTCACGAATACATTGAGGGCGTCAAAAAGGCTTCCGGTCACGACAAGGTTTCACTGTCTGTCAAATGCCTCGGCAGTAATATTGTGCTTGCCTATATTCAGAAGTATTCGACAGAAAGCCTTAAGGGTGTCGGTATTGACGTTTCGACCTCGATGGGCGCAAATTTCCTCAGCGGAATCCTCAGCGGAGAATTCGGCATCGACGGCAATTCCATTTCAAGACTTGCCAATGAGCTTGCCGGAAAGCATGACGACGAGGGCATCTATATTGACCTGGTACGTTTTGCAACCTCCACGATTGATTTGCTTGAAAGCACCGGCGTGATTGATACGCTGACCGACGTTGCCAAAGCAAAGCTTTACTCCAAAATCGAATACGGTATCATTTCCGCGCTTGCTCTTTCTACATTCATGACCTTCCCCGGCTATTGGGCACTGGTTGAAGTTGAAGATTTTGACAAGGCACTCACTTATGTTTTCGGCAAAGAAGGCAGTGAAAAACGAATCAAGTATAAGGGTCTGATCGACAAGGTCACCAACTATAACGAAACGATCAAAAAGAACGTTTATCCGATCATGCAAAAGCTTGAGGATAACGGCGTCAACATCTGTGTCATTTCGAAATACGGCACGCAGATGGTACCCATTCTTAAAGACGGAAGCATTCTCGGCGACGAATATGTTTCGGCATACAATTCCTCGTTCGGCGCCACTACGTCAACCATTTACGATACCCTCAGCGATGAATATATCGCCGGTCAGATCGAAAAAGGACTCGGAAGATATATTTCCGCCGACAAGCATATCGACGCTTCCACCTGCCTGTTCCCGGACTACACATGGTTCTTCAAGGGTGTATCGCACGGCTATTATTCAACGCCGGAGGTCGACCTTATCATGAAAGTAATTGATGCGGACAGACAGCTCACCGTAAACGATTTTGATCTGACGCAGTTTATTGTATACGATTATCCGACGCACACCGCTTCGCCTATGACGGAAAACAACTGTCAGGACGTATACTGGACGGCAGACGCCGAGGTTGACCGTCCCCAGACACAGAACCAGAAAATCCGGGCCATTATCAAGACCTTCATGAGTTGGCTGACGAATATGTTCAAAATGTTTACCTCGATTCTTACCGGAAAACTCAACATCGGCGACATTTCCAAAGAAATCGAAGATCATAATTAAAGGCTTGTTGCCTGACAACAAGTTAACAGCAAACGGGAGTCTGATGTTCAGTCAGGCTCCCGCTTTTTGCATAAGAATGCCCCGACCGCATCTTCACGGCCGAGGCACTTATCTTTATCTGTAATCTTCTCTTGTGTTCAGAAATTTCTTTTCCTCGGGAAGAAGATCAAGACCGATCGTTCCGCCCGGATTCATCAGATAATCGGGATCAAAGTAGTTCTTAAGCACCTTGAATACGCCGTATTCCTTTTCGCCGATGTAGCCCTCAAGCCACGGAGCGAACATCTTGCCGATGCCGTGGTGGTGCGAAATTGCCGCACCCGACTTCTGAATCGCGTCAAGAATCGTGGTGTGATATTCCTTGAAAGCCTTTTCGTCGTTCATCTTCGTGATAAAGATGAAGTACAGGTTTGCGCCCTGCGGATAACAGTGGGACATATGCGTTGTGACAACCGTGTTCGGAAGCGCATGGCAGACCTTTCTGACGTCACGGTGAACCTGCGCCATATTTGACCAATTGACGGTGCATTCGAGCGTATCGGTCACAACGCTGAAATCCATCATCGAATCGCGAAGATACGGGTCGTTGAAACGACCCTTTTCCCAACTCTTGGTGACAAGGCCGGTCATCGGCATAGCACCGTGCTTGAGGGCGATTTTTGCGATATTCTTTGCAACGTTCTTGGAAAAGCCTTTTTCACCGTCGGTGAAGCCTAAAAACATACAACGCTCCATGTCCTTATAGCCAAACTTATCAAGAAGCGGCTCAAGCGGTGTTTCGTCAACGTTGTAAAGCTTAAGCATCAGGTGAGTTTCCTCCGGGTCGGAAAGACGGAAAACAGAGGAATAGCCGCATTCGCACTGCATCATTTCTCTTGCGGCGTCCATGGCCACCTGCCAGCTTTTGAACATATAGGAGAAACGCTTGCGGTTTTCGGGCATCCAGCGGAATACGCGCAGCGTAACCTCGGTCAGCACGCCGAACGTACCCTCGGAGCCCATCATGATCTGATTAAGATTCGGTCCGGTTGCCTCACGGGAATAGTGGCTTGTTTTGATCGTGCCGATCGGGGTGGCATACTTTTGAGAAAGCACGATATCGGCGATGGTGCCGTAGTATGTACTGTTCTGTCCGGCACCTCTTGTAACCGTCCAGCCGCCGACGGAGCTGTACTCAAACGACTGCGGGAAGTGACCGCAGGTGTAAGCACGCTTGGCACCGAAATTTGCCTGTGCATTGTTCAGCGTCTTTTCAAGGTCGGGACCCGACATACCGGCCTGAACGGTGATGGTCTGGTCAATTTCGTTAAAGCTGATAACCTTGTTGAAACGCTTTCTCATGTCGAGCGTGATGCCGCCCTTGACAGCCTCCATACCTCTTGTAACAGATGAGCCGCCGCCATAAACATAAAGCGGAATCTTATTTTTTACGCAGTAAGCAACGATCTGCTCCACCTGCTCGGTCGTGTCGGGGTAAACAACCGCATCCGGAACATTTTCGATGACTTTGTGACGAAGTCTGAGTAAGTCATAAGCCGTACAGCCGTAAGCCACGGCAAGACGGGGATAGTCCTCGGTGGTAACAAATTCGTCGCCAACAATCTTCTTGAGGGCGTCAACGTGCTTTTTCGCAAGCTTCGACGGATGATCGCTTAAATCAACCGGATCGAAGCCGATATCATCGGTATAATCCTTGAAGTCGTCGTCCGTCATTTTGAACGTTTCCTTCATCAGCTTGTAAAGAGACTCCTTCGGATACTTGAAGAACTCGGGGTCACCCCAGCGGAAGATCGAACGGTAGCTGCCCTCGGGGGCGGGGGTCAAAAGCCATTTCGGCTCAAAGCCTTTATACGGTTTGGTACTCATTGAACATTTCTCCTTTTCGTGATTTTGATTATTTTTCTGTAAATCGGCTCAAGCTTGCCGAAGATTTTGCTGTATGCGCCTTTGTAAATATCCATGTATGTACTGTGCGCTGTTTCATCAGGCGTGAACACGTCTTTTTCGTGTACCATGCTGCGGATCGCATCGTCGTAATCCTTGAACACACCGTCGGCGACAAAGGCAACCATAGACGCTCCGATCGAGCACGCTTCATGGGTCTGAATCCTCTTAACAGGAAGTCCCATGATGTCCGCAAGAATCTGACAGACAACGTCGCTTCTTGCTCCTCCTCCGCCAACGAAAATCTCATCGACGGTAAGCTTTGCTCTTCTTTCCATAATTTTCAGCGACTGATAAAGCTCGAAACCAAGGCCCTCGATGATGGCTCTGTAAAGATGATAACGTGTGTGAT
>JALEYA010000261.1 GCA_022779945.1 Oscillospiraceae bacterium
TAACGTTAAAGCCGAACCGCATTTGGCTCGGCTTTCGTTTTATTTTTTAGAAGAGGGTTCTTCACTTGTCTGCTTTTTGGAAATAAATTCTCTTAACAGCTCGACATTTTTGGAAATGTCCATTTCCAGTACATCACCGACTCCGCTGACACGGCGATTGTTCCATGTGCCTTTTGCGGGAATCTGGTGCTGTTGAATGTCATATCTGCTGTATTTCAAAATCGCCGAAACGCCGAGATTCAGCATATCATTCCGCCCGATGTCGGTTGTAATCATTGGCAGAACCTGTTCAACAATCTTGACAAGCTCAAGCGGATTCATGCTTTTTGCCTGGTCGATGATTGCCGAAATGACCTTCCGCTGTCTTTCGGTTCTGTGAAAATCGTCGTCAAGATAACGGATCCGGCAGTACCAGAGAGCCGCCGCACCGGAAAACTTGTTCGTTCCCTCTTTGGCGTAGGTGATCTTCACCTTGTCCCGGAGATACTTCGCCTCCGCTTCGGTAACGCCTTTGACTTTAAGACCGCCCATAAGGTCGATAAGCTTCGTGAAAACTTCGAAGTCCACAAGAACGTAGCTGTCGATTTTTACTTTGAAATTGTATTCGATCGTGTCGATAACAAGCTGTGCACCGCCGGCAGAACAGGCCGCGTTCAGCTTTCGCCAGTGTCCGGTTGACGGAATGCAGACATAGGAATCTCTTAAAAATGAAGTCATTTTCAGTTGCTTGTTTTTATTGTCGATCGAAAGAAGGATCATCGTATCCGAACGCATACCCTGAATCTCGTTTCGGGCGTCGCTTCCGATCAGAAGAATATTCTTGACACCGGGTGCACTGAAAAGTTCTTTCTCGCTGATATACTGGTTTTCCTTGATAGAATCGGTGTCATAGTTGATCTTACCGAGAATGCTGTAACCGTACGCAAAAATGGCGGCAAGAAGAATGAAAATCACCGCAAAGATGGCAGCGGCGATTTTTTTGCCGTTGCTTTTCTTTTTCGGTTTGTTCGGTCCGCCCGATGAACCGCCCGATGACGGAACGGGTGACGGCTGCTTTTTAACCGGAGGCCGTCTGACCGGACCGTTTACGGGTCTTACGGGAGCGCGGCCGGCGTCGGTGGGATCCTGTCCTGCCGAAAGAAGAATGTTCCGTTTTTTCGGCGGAACAGGCGAAGAATAGGAACCGTAGGTGCTGCCCGGCGGAGCGGACGGAGCACCTTGCCGATAAGCGGTGTTCGGAGTTTCGCCGACGGGACGTCCCTTCGGGGTTCGGTTTGTGCTGCCCGATGGGTTGTAGCCGCCACGGTCATTTCCTACGGCACCGACCGGTCGTCCGCTCGGTGTGCGGGAACGGGGAACGCTTTGACTCTGCGAGCCGAAAGAAGGTTCTTCGTCCGGTATGGTTACCTTGAATCCGCCGTTGTCCGATTGGGGAAATGCAGAGTCCGAATAAACTTCGTTATTTTCAAAATCGGACTGGTCATATATTTCGCCGTTGGGACGTCTTTTACGGTTGTTATCTCTATTATCGTTAAAAAACAGATCGTCCATAATAATAGCAAGCCCAACAAAAACATGAAGGGCTTCAATCCTTTCTTTGGATTTGCCTTGAAGCCAAGCATCTATTCAAAATACCGAATCCATTTTACCCCATGTTCATAAAAATCTCAATAGCCTTTTCCAAAATTCATAAAACCTTAAGTATTTTTACTGTGTAAGGATTTGACATTGACGCTCGTTTTGTGTAAAATAAGTTCGTGAGTGATTCGGGCAGTTGCGGGGCGCTTATGCGCAACGAGGAAAGTCCGAGCTTCATACAGCAGGATAACGGCTAACGGCCGCCGAGGGTGACCTTAGGGAAAGTGCAACAGAAAGAAACCGCCGTTTTACGGTAAGGATGGAAAGGCGAGGTAAGAGCTCACCGGCGTGCAGGAGACTGTACGGCCATGTAAACCCTATCCGA
>JALEYA010000008.1 GCA_022779945.1 Oscillospiraceae bacterium
TCAGTGTTTCGATATAGCCCTCCATACCCGTCGCAAATACAAGCTCGCCCGTTTTTTCACAGTCGGCACCGAAGGCAAAGCCCTCGAACACGGACCCGTCGGCAAGCACAAGATAACGCTTCTTTTTCATTTTTGTGACCATTCCTTTCTCAAACTAAGCACAAATTATCTATCATTCGATCCGGTAATCTCCGAATGCCTTGCGGTATCCGGCGTTCAGAGATTGCCCTCTATATACAGCAATTGAGAGTCGGATTCATACGCAAAAAACGCATGAACCCGGCTCTCTTTTTTATTCGGTAAAGCATTTGACAAGAACGGCTTTCTGTGCGTGTAGCCGGTTTTCCGCCTCGTCAAAAATTTCATTTGCGTGCTCTTCAAACACCTTTGCCGTAATCTCCTCCTCACGGTGAGCCGGCAGACAATGAAGAACCATAACATCGTCTTTGGAAACAGCAATCACGCTGTCGTTGATCTGATAATTCTTGAAAATCTTCTTTCTTTCCTCGGCTTCGCTTTCCTGTCCCATGGAAGCCCAGACGTCGGTATAAAGAACGTCGGAGTCAGCCGCCGCAAGAAGAATATCGTCAGTGCAAAGAAAATCACCGTTCTCGCTCGCCCACTTCATGATCTCCGCATCGGGCTGATAATCTTTCGGGCAGGCAATCGCAACCTTCATACCGGTTTTGATTCCGCCGACAATCAGGCTGTTGGCCATGTTGTTGCCGTCGCCGATATAGCAAAGCTTCTTGCCCTCAAGCGAGCCCTTGTGCTCCCGGATGGTCTGAAGATCGGCAAGCACCTGACACGGATGGCAGTAATCGGTAAGTCCGTTGATAATGGGAATAGAGCCGTACTCGGCAAGCGTTTCGACGTCTGCCTGATCGAACGTACGGATCATAATACCGTCAATGAAACGGGAAAGCACTCTTGCGGTGTCCTTGATCGGCTCGCCTCTGCCGATCTGAAGATCCCTGTGTGACAAAAACAGTGCGCTTCCGCCCAGATCATACATACCGACTTCAAAAGAAACGCGGGTTCTTGTGGAAGATTTCGAAAAAATCATGCCGAGCGTCTTGCCCTTTAAAATATGGTGCTCAATTCCGTTTTTCTTTTCGTACTTGAGCTTATCGGCAAGGTCTAAGGTGGCTATAATCTCTTCGGTTGTCCAATCGGCAAGCTTTAACAGGTGTTTCATCTGGGTATCTCCTTTATTTTTACAGTAATTTCAGTAATTATACAATATCAAAGCAGCTTTGTAAAGAGTTTTATGCATAATTTTCCTGCATTTCGCGCCACTTATTAATAATTATGCGTAATTGACAAATAATTATTCATTTTTTGTCTACTCTTGTCGGAAATGACAGAATCAGACACCGAAAAGTCGGATAAAGCCGATATCAGGCGCATGAGTATTATACCCTAAGACGGTAAAAAATTCAAGAAAACAATTTCATGTTATCTGTTGAAAAAAGATGCGTGAAATTGTATAATTTTATTAAAAAAGATAAGGAACCACTGAACTTACGGAAAGGAACGGTTTTACGATATGTTCGATAAGGTTTTGGATTTTTTCAGACTCATCTGCTCCCTCCCCCACGGGTCGGGCAATACGGGTCTTATCAGCGATCTGCTTTGCGATTTTGCCGCATCGAGAAATCTGCGCTATATCAAAGACGGTCTCGGCAACGTCATTATTTTCAAAAACGGCTCGGACGGATATGAGACAAGCCCTGCGGTCATTTTGCAAGGACATATTGACATGGTCTGCGTCAAAGAGGAGGGAATTGACATCGACTTCAAAAAAGACGGTCTTACCCTTTCGGAGGACGAAAACTTTATTTGGGCAAATGGTACCTCCCTCGGCGGCGACGACGGGATCGCTGTGGCGTATATGCTTGCGATTCTTGACAGCGACAGCCTCTCCCATCCGCCGCTTGAATGTGTGTTCACGGTTGACGAAGAAACCGGTATGTACGGCGCCGAAGAGCTTGAACTGTCCGTCCTTTCGGGCAAGATGCTCATCAACCTTGACTCCGAGGACGAGGGCACGATGCTTGTCTCCTGTGCCGGCGGGGTACGGCTTGACGCTCTTTTCGGCTTCGACAAGGCGGAAAGCACAAAGCCGGCGCTAAAAATCAGCCTCTCGGGTCTTACGGGTGGTCACTCAGGTACCGAAATCGACAAAAACCGTCCGAATGCAATTTTCACCGTTGTCCGTGCACTCGAAGCACTTGGCGGAATCAGACTTTGTGAAATAAACGGCGGAAGTGCCGACAATGCGATTCCGACCGACTGTCAGACGATAATTTCAACCGACAGTCCGGAAGAAACGAAAGAAAAAGTCCTGCAATTCTTTGACTCGTTCAAAGAGCAATATCCCGACGAACAATCTATGACTGTTACGGTCGAAGAAACCGCCGCAGAAACGTCGTTCAGCGAAAAAGACACCAAGACATTTCTCACCTGTTTGGAAGCAATTCCCGACGGTGTCGTCTCAATGTCAGAGGATATCAAAGGACTCGTTCAGACCTCTTTAAATCTCGGTATCATCAAAACGGACGAAAGCGGGGTCCGGCTCGGTCACGCATTAAGAAGCAGCGTAAAAACCGAAAAAGAAGCCTTGCAGGAAAAAGTGGCTTCCGTCTATCAAAAGCACGGTGCGAAAGCATCGCTTCACGGCGACTATCCCGAATGGGAGTTCAAAAAGGACTCCCGGCTGCAAAAAGTCATTGCCGACGTATACCGACAGCAAAGCGGCAAGGAAATCAACATCACCGCCATACATGCCGGACTTGAATGCGGATTGTTTTGCCAAAAAAGACCCGGACTTGACTGCGTGTCATTGGGACCCGACATTTTCGATATCCACACAACGCTTGAAAAGCTTTCCAAAAAAAGTGCCGAAAGAGTTTTCGCCCTGCTTTTAAAGGTACTGGAAGAATTAAACTGACGAAAGGAACGCCAATCAAACTTATGAAAATCACAGTAAAAGCCAACGCAAAAATCAATCTTCTTCTTGATATTCTCGGTGTTCTCCCGAACGGCTACCATGACCTTTATATGCTCATGCAGTCGGTAAGCCTTTCTGACACCGTCACGGTCGAGACCGACAACAGCCGTAGCATCACGCTCACCTGCAATATCAAAGACATTCCGCTTGACGAAAGCAACACCGCCGTCAAAGCGGCGAAAGCCTTTTTCGAATATACAGGCAAGGAAAACCCGGGCATTCACATTCACCTTGAAAAGACGATCCCCCATGCGGCCGGTCTTGCCGGCGGAAGTGCGGACGCGGCCGGTGTGCTCGTTGCGCTCAAACGGCTGTTTATGCCCGAGCTTACGGACAGACAGCTGATCGAAATCGGTTCGTTCGTCGGCTCGGACGTGCCGTTTTGTGCCCTCGGCGGTACCATGGTCGCACAGGGTACGGGTACGATACTGACGTATCTTCCGAATCTGAACCTAGAAAACATCGTCATCGTAAAGCCCGACCGTTCGGTTTCCACCGGCAAGGCTTACAGTGCGTTTGATTCCGCCGAAAAGGTGCGTCACCTCGACAAAACGGGAATTTATAACGCTGTCATCGAGAAAGACTACGACGGAATTTACTCCCGGTGCGACAACGTATTCGAGCAGTTCATTTTTGTACCCGAAAGAGTGCCGATCAAAGCGACGATGAGAAAATACGGTGCAAAATGCTGTTGCATGAGCGGAAGCGGTCCGAGCATCTTCGGTATTTTTGAGTCCGCCGAGGGCGCCCAAAAGGCCGCCGACGAGCTGAAAGAAAGCTTTGAAAACACCTTCCTTTGCCGTAGCACCGAAGCCGGTGTAGAGGAAATCCATGAGTAAGCGAAAGAAAAGAGTCCTCACCGTTATCCTGTGTTTTGTTGTACTTTGCAATCTTTCGGCGTTTTTTGTCGGTTATATGATGTTCAACATCATCGTGGACACCGAGTCCGACTTTTCACCGGAGAACCTTAGCACGACGATACACAACCTCACCCACCCGTTTGACCGCATTGAGCCGGCAAGCAAGGAAATCGACACTTCGCCTTGGTTTTACGGTAAAAGCGAGGACGTGTATATCCGGTCGTATGACAATCTGAGACTTCACGCTTACAAGGTGAAAAATTCCGAGCCGCACGCCAACGGGAACTATGTTATCCTCGTTCACGGCTACAGCGGAACGGGACGGAGCATGACGACCTTTGCCGAACATTTTTATAAAAACGGCTACCATCTTTTATCCGTTGACCTGAGAGCAAACGGACAAAGCGAGGGTCGGTATTTAGGCTTCGGCTGGCTTGACCGGCTCGATATCCTCGAATGGATCAACTTCATTATTAAGGAAAACCCGAGTGCCAGAATCGTCCTGTTCGGCGTTTCGATGGGCGGTGCGGCGGTCATGAATACAACGGGAGAAACACTTCCCCAAAACGTTGTGGCCGCAATCGAGGACAGCGGATTTTCGGTTATTTTTGATGAGATTGAGCGGCTTTGCTGGAACGGGTACCGCTTTCCGCCGCTTCCGTTTTTGTATGTCAGCTCCGTCGTTTCCGAAATCAAGGCCGGTTACAGCTTCAAGGACGCAAGCTGTCTGACTCAGCTTCAAAAAAGCAAAACGCCCACCCTGTTTATTCACGGGACAGCAGATTCGGTTGTTCCGCACGGTATGCTCGCACTCAACTACAACGCCTGTGCGAGTGAAAAGCAAATGCTTTCGGTTGAAGGTGCGGGACACATCAGAAGCGTCCAGACCGACGAGGAATTATATTGGCGTACGGTGGATGGGATTTTGGAGAAGTATGTGTAAATGTCAATCGGAACGCGATCAAAGCCGGGGTTCGCCCTGCATGGGTCGAACTTACGGCAAGAGACTGTGCGTTTATTGACAAACTGAACAAATAACAGAAGAAACCGCCCGGATCAATGCATTCGGGCGGTAAATTTTAGTTTAGCGAGGTAAATGTTAGTCTGTTCTCTTCTGCTTTAACTTGTTCTATTCTTCGACCTTTGCGCTAATGCCGCGCGGGCATTTACTTTCTTTCAGACGAAAAAGAAAGTAAACAAAGAAGTTCTTTTGGTGCGCATTTTCTCAGCCGAGTTTTTTTCTCGCCTTGAGGGCGAGGAAAAAACTGCGGGTCGAAAA
>JALEYA010000025.1 GCA_022779945.1 Oscillospiraceae bacterium
AAGAAGCCGGCGATGTTGGCACCTGCCATGTAGTTGCCCGGCATACCGTATTCCTTGGCGGCGGAATCACAGGAAGCGAAAATGTTCTTCATGATGTCACGAAGTCTTGAGTCAACCTCTTCGAATGTCCAGGAAAGACGAAGGCTGTTCTGGCTCATTTCAAGACCGCTCGTCGCTACGCCGCCGGCATTTGCCGCTTTTGCGGGACCGTAAAGCATATTGTTTTCGAAATAAACGTTGATTGCTTCGGGAGTGGACGGCATATTGGCACCCTCGGCAACGGCAAAGCAGCCGTTCTTTGCAAGAAGCTTTGCGCTTTCGCCGTCAATTTCGTTCTGGGTCGCACACGGAAGCGCGATATCGCACGGAACACTCCATACGCCTGTGCTTCCCTCATGATATTCGGCTTCGGGGTGAAATTCAAGGTAATCCTTGATTCTGCGGCGCTCTACTTCTTTCAGCTGACGGGCACATTCAAGATCAATTCCGTTTTTGTCAACAATATAGCCGTTGGAATCGGAAAGTGTAATGACCTTGGCACCAAGCTCCTGCGCCTTTTTGGTGGCGTAAATCGCAACGTTGCCGGAACCGGAAACAACAACTGTCTTGCCTTCCATCGTCTTGCCGTTCGCCTTGAGCATTTCCTCGGCGAAATAGCAAAGACCGTAGCCGGTGGCTTCCGTTCTTGCCAGCGATCCGCCGTAAGTAAGACCTTTACCGGTGAGCATACCCGTGAACTTGTTGCGAAGTCTTTTATACTGACCGAACATATAGCCGATCTCTCTGGCTCCCGTTCCGATATCGCCGGCGGGAACGTCGCTGTCTGAACCGATATGACGCTGAAGTTCGGTCATGAAGCTTTGGCAAAAACGCATAATTTCGGCGTCGCTCTTACCTTTGGGATCAAAGTCCGAGCCGCCCTTTGCGCCGCCCATCGGCAGCGTTGTCAGGCTGTTTTTGAGAACCTGCTCGAAACCGAGGAACTTAATAATACCGATATATACGCTCGGGTGAAGGCGGATACCGCCCTTGTACGGTCCGATTGCGGAGCTGAACTGTACACGGAAACCGCGGTTGACCTGTACCTTGCCGTTGTCGTCAAGCCAGGGCACGCGGAAAATGATCTGTCTTTCCGGCTCAACAAAGCGTTCGAAAATGCCTTTTTCAATAAATTCGGGTCTGCGCTCTGCAACAGGCTCAAGGGTTTCCAGAACCTCTGTGACCGCCTGGATAAATTCAGGCTCGTGCGGATTCTTTTCTTTTACCCGTTCGAGTAAATCTGCCAGATATTCGTTTTTCATAGTAAGGTCTCTCCTTAAAAATAAAATCATATAAAGTATTCCCGATGAAAGCAGCTATATTTATTACCGCTTTAATGCGCGAAAACATTAAATTTATTTTATCATGATTTTTTTCTCATTTCAATGTCAATGCAACCAACATTTATTAACCTGAAAACGTATTTTTATGCAATTTTTCCAAAACAAAAGGGTGAGTATTTACTCACCCTTGATAAATTATGCAAATCGGTATCAATAATTCTCAGCTTTGATTTCAAAGTATGCTTTCGGATGAGCGCATACCGGGCAAACCTCGGGAGCGGCGGGACCGATATGAACATGACCGCAGTTCCCGCAAATCCACATTCTGTCACCGTCACGGGAGAATACAATCTCTTTTTCAATGTTTTCAAGAAGCTTGAGATATCTTTCCTCGTGCTCTTTTTCGATCTTGGCGACCAGCTCAAAAAGAACGGCGATGTTGTCAAAGCCCTCTGCTCTTGCATCTTCGGCAAAGCCCTTGTACATTTCGGTCCATTCGTAGTTTTCACCGAGTGCGGCGTCCTTCAGATTTTCAGCTGTTGATTTTGCGCCACCGTCAGTCAGAAGCTTCCACCAGATTTTGGCGTGTTCCTTTTCGTTGTTGGCGGTCTCTTCAAAAATCTTTGCGATCTGAACATAACCGTCTTTTTTCGCCTTACTTGCGTAATAGCTGTACTTGTTTCGTGCCTGACTTTCGCCGGCAAATGCCGCCATCAGGTTTGCTTCGGTTTTTGATCCTTTGAGTTCCATCGGTAAAATCCTCCTTATATTGTGTTTTATCGGAAAGCAGAAAAAATCTGCTTACACGTTGATTGACTGCGGGAATCCGTCCTGCTTCAGGGCGGTGACGATACGCTTCGGAATGTCAATGTTGGGAACGGATGTTTCTCCTTCTTTGATAAAATCATCGCAGCCGTAAACGAGAAGCGGTACGTCGACACCCGTGTGACCGGAAGTGGTGTAAACATATTCGCCGTTTTCGAGGGTGATTCCGCCGGTTTCGTGGTCGGCGGTTACCACAACAAGGGTGTGCTCGTCGGCCTTTGCATAATCAAGCGCCGCTTTTACTGCATCATCGAACGAAAGCAGCGCTTCTTTCATGCCTTCGCCGTTGTTGCTGTGGTTGTTTTTGTCGATGTGGGCTCCCTCAACCATCAGGAAGAAGCCGTTTTCGCCGTCGTCGAGAAGGTCGATCGCTTTTGTTGTCATCTGAGAAAGAGTCGGCATAGCGCCGCAGTCGCTTTTCCAAAGGTCACCTGTGAACTGACCGAAGGATTTGGTTCCCTCGGTGAGAGCAGACATAGAAGCGTAATCGGCGACATATTCATAGCCGGCGCTCTGGACTTCGGTTTGCTTGCAGGTGGAGGTGGCAACGCCCCAGATAAGATCGATGCCGCTTTTGATCTGCTGCTTGGTAATATCGGACGTGTTGTTGCGGCTGCTTGTGTGAGCCGTGAAGCCGCCCGGAGTGGCGCCTCGTGTGCTGTCGGTCGTGACAACGCCGGTCATCATGCCTTTTGATATGGCAAATTCACAAAGGTTCATCGGATAACTTCTTTCGGCATCCATGTCGTCGGGATAAACGCCGATACAGCCGTTATTGGTGCGGACACCGCAGGAAAGAGCCGTAGCACCGGCGGCGCTGTCCGTGACACTGCTGTCTGCGGAGGCGGTCTGGGCTCGGCTTACGACCTCAAACGTGTCCATAGCAAGTATTTTTCCGGTTTCGTGCTTTGTCTTTTCAATACTCATAACGCCCATACCGTCGCCGATGAGTAATATGACATTTTCGATTTTTTTATCGTTTTTGCTTATGTTGAGTCCGAACAGGCTCATAAGAAACAAGAGAATCGCCATAAAAAAACTGCCGATTTTGGAAAAGAAGTCTGACATACTGTTTCCGCCTTATAAATATTTATAATTTATTTTAACACTGAAAGCATGATATATAATTACAAATTAAAAATAAATAAAATAAAATCAATCTTCCGATTTCTATGGAATTTTCTCTTGATTTATGTTATACTCTATAAGATTATGATGATATATTGATTTTTGAATTTTATAAAGGAGGTTTCCTTTTGACTGAGAATATTGACGGACTGAATATTAACTACATATTGAAAGGGGAGGGCGATCTCGTTGTGCTTTTGCACGGCTGGGGCTCGAACATCACCCTTTTTAATGCTGCAATTGATCTGCTGAGCACGCAGTATAAGGTGCTCGCTTTCGATATGCCCGGTTTCGGCGAAAGCGATGAGCCGGAAGAGCCGTGGTGCGTGGACGACTATGTCGATTTTGTCTTGAAGTTTCTTTCGAAGTACGAGTTTAAAAAGGCAACGTTTCTGGGTCACTCGTTCGGCGGAAGAGTCATCATCAAGCTTTGTGCAAGACAGCTTCCGTTTGAAATCGAAAAGGTGATTCTTGTCGATTCCGCCGGTGTGAAGCCCGAAAAAACAACCTCGCAGAAAATCAAGCAAAAGGGCTATAAAATGACAAGGCGTCTTTTCGAAACCAAGGCGGTCAAAACCATGTTCCCCGACGCGCTTGAAAACTTACGCAAAAAGAACGGCTCGGCGGATTACAATGCCGCTTCGCCCACGATGCGTGCAACACTTGTAAAAGTCGTCAACGAGGATCTGACCGATCTGATGCCGTCTGTCAAATGTCCGACGCTTCTGATCTGGGGACGTAACGACGACGCAACGCCCGTTTCGGACGGTCAGCTGATGGAAAGGCTGATGCCCGAGTCGGCTCTTGTTGTTTTCGAAAATGCAGGTCACTACTCGTTCCTTGAACAGCAGGCGCAGTTTTTAAGAGTGCTTGCCTCATTTATGAACATTCAGCTTTAAACGAAAGGATTTGTACGTATGATTCTGACTCTTTATCTGATATGTGTTTTGCTGTTTCTGGTCAGTACAGCAATGTCGGTCATTGACTCGATGCACTTTTTCCAGCTGAACTCCTATCGCTTCGACACGCATACAAAATGGCTTCGGGAAAACCACAGCAAGTATCTTCCTCACGCCATTCTTTCGGTCATGCTTCTTATTGTCGTAATGGTTCCGATCAATATTACGGTTAAGTTGATTTTGCTTGCGGTTCTTTTTGCAATCACAATCAAGCCGGAAATGCCGAAAAAAGCCAAAAAGCCCCTTGTCTATACGGCAAGGGTTAAAAGAATGCTGGCAACGCTCGCAGTTCTTGTCGGAATTATTGTTGCGGCGGCGACGAAGCCTTGCTTTATGAATAACCGTCAGACGATTGCGGCATTTATTCTGGTTTTGCTGTATGCGTTTTCACCTCTGCTTGTGCTTCTTGCAAATCTTATCAACAAGCCGGTTGAGCTTTCGATCAACAAGCACTATACGAACGACGCCAAGAAGATTCTTGCCGCCTGTCCCGATCTTACAATTATCGGCGTTACGGGAAGCTACGGAAAAACGAGCGTCAAATACTATCTTAACACACTGTTAAGAGCGAAATATAACGTTCTCATGACGCCCGAAAGCTATAACACCCCGATGGGTGTTGTCAAAACGATCCGCGGCTCGCTGAAAGCCACGCACGAAATTTTCATCTGCGAAATGGGCGCCAAATGGGTCGGCGACATCAAAGAGCTTTGCGACATCGTTCATCCGCAGCATGGCGTGATCACGTCGATAGGTCCCCAGCACCTTGAGTCATTCAAAACCCTTGATGCTGTCAAAGGAACAAAATTTGAGCTTGCCGACGCTTTGCCGGCGGACGGCATGTTATTTTTGAACGGCGACGATCAGAACATAAAAGACTACGGCTGCAAAAGACCGGCAATTACATACAGCGTTGAAGGCGATGCCGATTATGTTGCCTACGACCTTTCGGTCAGCGAAAAAGGCACGTCCTTCCGTGTCCGCACCAAAGACGGTGAAACCGAATGCTATTCAACAAGACTGATCGGCCGTCACAACGTACTGAATATCGTCGGCGCAATCGCGATCAGCCATAAGCTCGGCATTCCGCTTTCCGATCTCAAGGGTCAGGTCCGGAAGCTGGAGGGTGTTCCGCACCGACTTGAGCTTTCCGAGAAAAACGGCGTCACCATCATCGACGACGCCTATAATTCAAATCCGAGCGGAACCAAGGCAGCTTTGGAAGCGCTCAGCCTGTTTGACGGCTATAAAATCCTCGTCACACCCGGTATGGTTGAGCTTGGTGAAAAGCAGGATGAACTCAACCGTGAGTTCGGAAGAAATGCGGCGAAGGTTTGTGACTATGTTGTCCTTGTCGGCAAAAAGCAGGCAGTCCCCATCAAAGCCGGACTTCTTGACGAAAAATATGACGAAAATAAGATCTTTGTCGCTTCCACGATCAACGAAGCGCTTACTCATGTTTATGCCCTGGCGAGCCACGGCAAAAAGAAGGTTATTCTTCTTGAAAATGACCTTCCCGACAACTACTAAACCGAAAGGGGTTTTATGAATGAAAATCAAGGTTGGTGTTCTTTTCGGCGGAAAAAGCGTTGAACACGAAATTTCGATTATCTCCGCCATTCAGGCGATCGGTTATCTTGATACCGAAAAATACGACGTTATTCCCATCTATGTCACAAAGAACAACGAGTTTTATATCGGTGAGGGGATTGCTAAAATCGAGGAATACGCAAACGGCATCAAACAGCTATTAAATAAAAGTCAGCGTGTGATTCTGGTTTCCGATGAGAATAAGACGAAAATTATCAAATATCCGTTCAAGCGGTTTTCAAATCCGTATGTGGACTATATCGACATCGCTTTCCCGATCGTTCACGGTACTAACGTGGAGGACGGTACGCTTCAGGGCTACTTAAAAATGCTCAATATTCCGTATGTCGGCTGTGATGTTGTTTCGTCGGCGGTCGGTATGGATAAATATGTGATGAAAACCGTGCTCAAGGATAACGGTATCCCCGTGCTTGACTGCAAGTGCTTTACTTCGAAGCAGTATGACGAGGACAGCGAAAGCGTAATCAGCGGCATTGAGCAGGCAATCGAATATCCAATGATCGTAAAGCCGGTCAACTTGGGTTCGTCTATCGGTATTTCGAAAGCCAAGGACAGAGATTCGCTTGTATCTTCACTTGAAACCGCATTTTGCTACGCCGACAAGGTGCTTGTCGAAAAGGCGGTTCAAAACCTGAAGGAAATCAACTGCTCGGTATGCGGCGACTACGAAAAAGCCGAGGCTTCCGAGTGTGAAGAGCCGATCAGTAACGGCGACATTCTCGATTTCAGTGAGAAATATTTAAGCGGCGGCGGAACGAAAGGCGCAAAAGGCGCCAAAATGCCGCAAAAGCTCGGTGGGGCAAAGGGCGGAGCAAAGTCCGGCAGTGCCGGCATGGCATCGCTTAGCCGAAAGATTCCGGCCGATATCACCGACGAGCAAAAGAAAACCATTCAATCGCTTGCCGTTAAGGCGTTTCAGGTCTTAGGCTGTAACGGTGTGTCAAGAATCGACTTCATGATGGATGCAAAAAGCGGCGAAATCTGGCTCAACGAAATCAACACGATTCCCGGATCGCTGTCGTTCTATCTCTGGGAGCCGAAAGGAGTTCCCTATAAAAAGCTTCTCGATAAAATGATTTCTCTTTCCTTAAAGCGTGAACGTGAAAGCGAAAACATTACCTATACCTTTGACTCGAACGTGCTTCAGGGTGCGAACCTTTCCGGCGGCACAAAAGGAGCCAAAGGCGGTACAAAGCTTTAATAAGGAGGATAGTCTCATGCCTTTATGGACAGGACGCTTTAAAAAGACACTTGATAAAAAAACAAACGACTTCAATTCTTCGATTCCTTTTGACTGCCGTATGGCCGAACAGGATATCAGAGGCTCGGTTGCCCATGCGACAATGCTCGGCAAGCAGGGTATCATTGATAAGGGGGAGAGCGAAAAAATTGTCGCTTCCTTAAAAGAAATCGCCGCCGAAATCGAAAGCGGCGAGCTTCCGATTGACATGACCGCCGAGGATATTCATACCTTTGTCGAGGGGGAACTGACCCGCAGGATCGGGGACAGCGGAAAACGGCTTCACACCGCAAGAAGCCGAAACGACCAGGTTGCGCTCGATTTGCGGCTGTATCTGCTTGATGAAAGCGAAAAACTCGAAAAATCCATTACCGACCTTGTTCGTGTTATCGTGAACAAGGCAAAGGAAAATTATGATGCGGTTATGCCCGGCTATACCCACTTACAGCGTGCCCAGCCGATTACATTCGGTCATCATCTGATGGCCTATGCCAGTATGCTTATGCGTGATCTCGACAGGCTTTCCGACTGTAAAAAGCGCATGGCGGTTTCTCCCTTGGGTTCGGGTGCACTTGCCGGAACAACCTATCCGCTTGACCGTGAATACGTTGCCGGACTTCTCGGCCTTTCGGGCGTATCGGACAACAGTCTTGACGGTGTTTCCGACCGCGACTATGTGCTCGAGCTTTTGTCAACGCTTTCCATCGTGATGGTGCATCTGTCACGCTTTGCCGAAGAAATTATCATGTGGTGCTCGTGGGAGTTCAAGTTTATCGAGCTTGACGATGCTTTTTCGACCGGCAGCAGTATCATGCCGCAGAAAAAGAATCCCGATATTGCCGAACTGGTAAGAGGCAAATCGGGTAGAGTATTCGGCGATCTGATGACACTTCTGACCGCTATGAAAGGCATCCCGCTTGCGTACAACAAGGATATGCAGGAGGATAAGGAGGCTGTGTTCGACGCGGTTGACACGGTTCTGATGTGTGTTGACACGTTCGCGCCGATGCTTGAAACGGCAAGAGTTCTCAAGGAAAACATGAGAAACGCCGCCGCAAAAGGCTTCATCAACGCCACGGACTGCGCTGATTATCTTGTATATAAGGGCTTGCCGTTCCGTGACGCTTACAAGGCGACGGGCGAGCTGGTTGCGCTTTGTATTGACAAGGGTCTGACGCTCGAAACGCTCCCGATTGCAGAATACAAAAAAGTCTGTGATATTTTTGATACAGACGTTTATGAAGCCATCGACCTTGACAACTGCGTCAAAAAGCGCACCGTCAAAGGTGGTCCGTCACCCGAGTGCGTGCTTCGGGAGATCGAAGCGATGGAAAAGAAGCTTGACGAAAGAAAATGACCTTAACCGAATTGATGAAAGCTACATAACCGTTTTCGGAAAAATGCCGAAGTATGCACAAAGGGAATTGCTCGGATAAAATAAAGGGAAGTGACTTGTTAAAAAGCCGCTTCCCTGTTTTTCTGATATGGAGAGGAAGTTTTAGAATCTGTTTGACGCTAAATTTTAGTTTGTCGGTCGCGTGGCGACACCAATGCCGGGGT
>JALEYA010000029.1 GCA_022779945.1 Oscillospiraceae bacterium
CATTAACGTTACCTCCCCGTATTATTTTGTTTCTCTGTGGAGAGTGTGCTTCCTGCAGAATCTGCAGTACTTGTTCATCTCCAGCCTGTCAGGACTATTCTTTTTGTTTTTCATAGTGTTGTAGTTGCGCTGCTTACACTCAGTGCAAGCCAAAGTAACGCGTACTCTCATGAACGGCACCTCCAATATTAGGATTATTAGGGTTCGGACAGATTGTCCGAATTAAGACCTCCCTCCGTTAAAGGGCACAAAAATAAAGCCCTCTACAAGAGGTAGATAGATTCTACCACAGTTTCATCACGCAGTCAAGGGTTTTTCGAAAGTTTTTTGTGCCTTTACTTCAGATCAAGATTGCCCGTAAAACCGCTGTCTGCCCGGATATTCGGCTCATAATTTTCGTTTTGCCAGACCTTGACGTAATCGATCAGAAAGTCCCTGTTTTTCCGCATTTTCAAGGTACTGTTCCAAAGCGGTCAGCTCGGTATAGTCATAATGCACCGTGCGTTTAACGGGCTCGTATTGGTAATCGGATTCTTCCCGGTATTCGTCGGGGTCGAAGCCGGTATCAGAATCGGATTCAAAATCGGGATTATAATGATAAACAGCATTTTCGCTTTCCTTGTTTTCAAATTCCACCGAAGTCACTCCTTTCACTGAAATATGCGATCATAGAACAGATTCAGTGTTTCGTCAATTTCCTCAAGTATCGGACAATCAAGAATCAGCAGGACATCTCCCTTTTGGGCAACACAACAGCCGATGAAATCTCTGTATTCCGTTTTCCGGTAATATACCCTGTCCCATTTTTCGCTTCCGAGCGCGACGGACTCATCTGTAAGCAACATATATTTTATGTGTTCATTCAGAAACGAATCCCTCAACTGCTGATACGGACTGATACAAACAGCATAGTCGAGCATTTCGCCAACCGCATCCTTTTCATCGGCACCGAAACCGTCAACATCTTGTACACTGCTGTATTCGCCGACCCGGGCAAAGCGTGTCCCTCTTACGATTGTTGTATTTTCAATCTCGGCTCCCCCGATTCCAAAATCAGACAGGGTAACGGGGATTGTTCTTTCATCAATCAGCATCTGCCCCGAGCTGTCATAATGCACCGCTTGCTTTGACGGACGTTCGGTTTGCGCAAAGAAGCCACAAAACGGAAGTAGCAGAATTAAAACCAGTGAAGCGGCAACCGGCGGAATCACCATCGCCGCTTTCAGTCTTCCCACCGTCAAAGAAGCTTTATCAGCGGTGAGGATTATGATTTCGCAAATCATCAAAGTTACCGAAACCGTATAAAGAAGCATTCTTATAATTTTGCCGGACGAACCGACAAGCAAATAAGCAAAGGAAAGGAAAAGCAATATCACAAAAATCGTCAGTACCAGAGCTGTTGTCCGGTCTTTTCTTATTTTGCTTTTTATATCGCCGTATTCTATCATCTGTGAGTTTTTTATACTCTTGCGTGCCTTTCGATACCACGACAAAGACGAAACCAACCGAACAAAAAGAACTGTCAGAACCAACGATACACTCAAAAGGGTCAGAATATCAAACGGTTCAAAAAGCGAAAAAATAACGGTTTTCGATATCAGATTCATAATCCACAAGACCAAAGCCAACCCGAGCGGAAAAATAGATTTATTCGTGAATTCTTTCGTCACCAGCGACAGTTTTTCTTTTTCATCAGTCATAATCGGCACAGCATTCAGATCCTCACTGCGAAAAACATACAACGAAGCGCCGTCAAAATCAACAAGCTGCCAACCCGCCTGACGGCACAGGTCAACAAACTCACCGTTCATTTCGGTTTTACCGAACCATGCGTTCTTGATGGGTCTGAAAACCTCAGCCGAATAGCGTACCTTTTTCGGCTCACACCTTTCGAAATACAGGAACATATTGGTCATATGCCGAAAACGAAGCCCCTCACTTTCACATTTTTCAAGGTATTCGCTCAAAGCGTCGATTTCGGAATAATTGAAGCTGATAAAATGCCTGACAAGACCGTTTTTCGTTTTCATTTCAGTCCCTCCATAATCTCCCTGCCGTCGTTGGAAAGGCGGCTGAGCCTTTCGTATTCCTCCCGAAGTGCGGCTTTGCCGTTTTCGGTGATAATATAACGTTTCGTGCCCAAGGCTGCGTCCGTCCGCCGGATCAGTCCGTTTTGAACAAACTTATCGAGCATCGTATAAAGCGTGCCGGGACCGATCGTGACCCGTGAGCCTGAGATTTCCTTGACGGCGTTCATGATCTCGGCTCCGTATCGCTCTTTTGTCAGCGCAAGCAGGACATAATACATCGGTTCCGAAAGCGTCTGTAAGGCTTTTCGTGGCATCACCCGCCCTCCTTTCTGTTCGGATTATCGTTACACGATATTTCATGATTCTATTATAATATCGTTACTCGATATTGTCAATATCTGCGGCAAAAGATTCTCAAATAGTACCGCCTTTCTCAGACAAGCCGTCTGCTGTCATAGTAAAGAACTCCGGCATATACTGTACTGCCGGAGGTGATGAAATGAATCCTTGCGAACTGACGGCGTCAATAACCGCGGTTGCGAATATGTTAGCCGGCAAGCTGACCGTTGATGAACTGAGTCTGCTCGGTGCCGTTCTCACACAGCTCGGCGACACGCCGGCAACAATTGCAACCCAAAAAGGCATTTGCGAAGAAAAAGCGGAATGCATATAAATGAAACGCCGCCCGGGTCGATCGGGCGGCGCTTTCGGTTATGATAATTCAGAAAAAGCTTTCCGGACTTCAGCGGCCTTTCCGCAGGTGAGCTTTCCTTCGGGGCACACGCCCGTCGAATAACAGCTCGGTCCGTAAAACGAGAAAAGCTCGGGTTCTTTCCGGCGAAGCTTTTGTAAAAGGTCAACGGCAAAATTCCGGATCTCCCACTGTGCACGGTTACAAGAACGAAGCTTCATGAACAAAAGCAGCTCCCGTCCGTTCATCGTGGTCACAAAATCGAGCGTGTTACCGCTTAACAGACAATAGACGGTCTCCCCGTCCGTGTATCCCTTTGCCTGCATTTTTTCGTACAGGGCGGCGGTTCGGTCAAAGGCGGAGATATATTTGTCAAGAAGGCTTTCATGATCCTTGACACTTTCGGGAATGATATAGCTGTCTCTCTTGCAGGAAACAAGCGACGGAATGCCGATGCTCTGGATTCTGTGGCGGGTAAAATGCGTAAGGGTCGAAAGAGAAACGTCGTTGAAGCGGACGGTACAGCAAACCGCTTCGAGTGCACGGCTTCTTGTCAGCGAAACCGCCTGAGAGATGATCTGCTTCCTTTTGTCAGGGGCACTGACAATCTTTTTAATCTCCGCCGAGGGAAGATTCAGGCTTTCAATCAGCGCAAACTCCGCCACCCGTTCGGCGCAGTCCGGCGTCAGAGCCAGCAGTTCAACGTTTTCACGAAGCCCGTCGGAGCTTTCTTCTTTCGGGATGTCAAAAGTAAAAGAATCGGTATATTTACCGTATTGTGACTCGAAGTCGGAGAAAATACCCGGTGCGACTTTCTTACAGTCGTCAAGCAGTTTCTTTCCGAGTTCATAAATCTCGGGAATTTTTCTGCCCCGTCCGAAAAGCATCGCTCTCAGGACGTTGATCATCTCTCTGCCGCCGAGGGAGCAAAAGAAATTACTGTAAAAGCAATAGGGCAAAACAAAACGGGCGTCCTCTTTGGCAATTCCGTTTTCGCAAAGCTCGGAATAGAGCGCAAAAAGTGAATTCATGTGCGCTTTGTATTCGGCCTCATCGCTATCATCTTTAAACTCGGGAACATAATATCCGCAATCGGAAAAGTCAACATAACGGCGGCTTTTTACGGTAAAGCTTGCCAGCCGGAATTCAATCATAAATTGTTCGACAACGACCGATACATTTTCGAAAGCAAGATTGAAAAAGATATGCTCAACCGTTGACGTATGTCCCGATGACGTGACCTTTGCAATCAGCCTTGCGTTCTTTTCGGCGTCCTTTGAGCGGTCAAAAATTTCAAGCGCCGTGCCGGACTGCGTTGAAATTCTTCCCGCTGCGGCGCAAACGCTTTCACCGCAGTCGGTGATTCCGATAATTCTGATCTTTCCGTTCGTCATATTCGTCCTCCCAATTCACAACCATACTGTTATATACCTTACCATATTTTGTCCGGTATTACAAGTATTTTTGTATTCCTGTCTGACCGAGAAAACCGATTCGCCTTGAAATACCGGATGCTTCGTGATAAAATAGCCGAAAATAAAGAAAAGGAGATCGACAGATGAACCTTTCTTTCGACCGTTCCGGCTTTGTTGACGCCGGTAGTATCACCGGCAATATCCGAACCGATATCCGCTATTATTCCGGAAACAACTTTGTCGGCCAACGAATCGACGGCTACCGTAGCCCTTTGGCTCTTCTGACCGAAGAAGCCGCAAAGCAATTGAAGAATGCGGCGGATTGCCTGAAAGAGAAAGGCTTCGGTCTTGTAATTTTTGACGCGTACCGTCCGCAAAAGGCAGTGGACTGCTTTGTCCGATGGGCAAAGGACGAAAACGACAACAAAAAGAAGATGCTGTATTATCCCGATGTTGATAAGTCAGAGCTGTTTTCGCTCGGCTTCATCAGTGCTCACTCGAGCCACAGCCGGGGAAGCACCGTTGACCTGAGTCTTTATGATCTTGAATCAGGAAAAGACGTTGACATGGGCTCGGGCTTTGACTTTTTCGGCGAGATCTCTCATTCGGACTGTAAAAGTCTGATAACCGATAAACAATTTGAGAACCGTCAGATCCTGCGAAAAGCGATGACCGAAGCGGGGTTTTTGCCCCTTCAAGAGGAATGGTGGCATTTCACGCTTGAAAACGAGCCGTATCCCGATATGTATTTTGACTTTGATATCATATAATGCAGAAATGCCCATAAAAAAATCTTACAAATTCGTTATTTAAGTTGATAATTTCGCTTTTTATGATATAATATATCAGTTAAAATATGTAATTCTACTTTTAAAATGAGCAATTTTGCTTTTCGGAGGTCCAGTATGATAAAACACAAGGAAGAAATGAAAATCACGGTCAGAGAAAACATGAGAGGCGGCGACGGACAAGCCGTTATCACCGACGTTCTGAATAAAGACGAATACAACGGTCATGCGAGACTTTTGGGTACCATCACGCTTGAGCCCGGCTGTTCAATCGGTCCGCATATCCACGAAAACGAGGAAGAAGTCTTTTATATCATTGACGGTGAAGCCGTTTACAACGACAACGGAGAAGAAAAGACGCTTTACAAGGGCGACAGCTGTATTTGTCTCGGCGGTCAGACTCATTCGATCGCCAACAGAACCGACAAAACACTTGTTTTCTTTGCCGCAATTCTGACATACTGATTTGTGAAAGGTTTCAGCACTTTATGGGAAAACTAATTGTAATCGAGGGACTTGACGCCAGCGGAAAAGGAACGCAGGCCGAAATCCTCTTGAAAAGACTTCAGGAAAGCGGAAAAGAGGCTTTTGAAATCAGTCTGCCGAACTATGACGACGAATCGAGTGCCCTTGTCAGAATGTATCTGCGCGGCGATCTCGGCGACAAGCCGTCGGACGTCAACGCCTACGCCGCTTCAACGTTTTATGCCGTTGACCGCTACGCAAGCTTCAAAAAAAGCTGGGGCAAGGAATACAACAGCGGAAAGATTATCGTCGCCAACCGCTACACCACTTCGAACGCCTGTCATCAGATGACAAAGCTTGACGAAAGCGAATGGGACGCCTATCTTTCCTGGCTGTTTGATTTTGAATACAGAATGCTTGAAATACCGAAGCCCGACTGCGTAATTTATCTGGATATGCCGGTCGAAATTTCGCAAAGGCTTCTTCTGAAGCGATATCATGACGATGAAAGCAAAAAAGACGTTCACGAAAAAGACGTAGCTTATCTCAAAAGCTGCCACAAGGCCGCCGACTATGCCTGTGAAAAGCTCGGCTGGAACCGTATTGCGTGCAGTCTGAACGGTGAACCGAGAGCCATCGAAGCAATCGCCGACGACATTTTCTCCGTATTAGAAAGGAAGTCCTTTTTTGATGATTGATTTTCATCGTGTAACCCTCGAAGATAAGAATTGGATTGAAAAAAAGATTAAAATGAGCGAAAACAAAAGCTGTGAATACTGCTTCGGAAGTATTTTCGGCTATGACGCGAAAATGAAAATATATGTTGCCGAATATGAGGGCTGTCTTGTCACCAAATGCGTGCTTTCCGATGACTTTATTTCCTACTGCTGTCCCGTCGGGGACGGAAACGTCGGAAAGGCGCTTGATGCCGTGATCGAAGAGGCGGAAAAAAGCAACGCAAAATGTGATATCTTCGGCATGAACAAAAAAACCGCCATCGCTTTTAATAAAAAATATGCCGGCCGATATGAAGCCGTACCGGACAGAGATTCCTTTGACTATGTTTATCTTGCATCCGATTTAAGCACCCTTGTCGGCAAAAAGTATCAGCCGAAAAGAAATCATATCTCCTACTTCAACCGGACGTTCGACTGGACGTATGAAACGATCACCAAGGAAAACATTCCCGACTGTCTTGACATGAGCAGGCGCTGGCTTGAAGAAAGCACGAGCGAATATAAAGACGATCTTGAAGATGAACTGAAAATCATCACAAGAGTCTTTGAAAACTACGATTCTCTCGGGTTTACCGGCGGACTTATCCGTATCGACGGCAAGGTTGTCGCTTACACAATGGGCGAACCGCTTTCAGACGTGATGTTCTGCGTTCATTTTGAGAAGGCGTTTGCGGATATCAGAGGTGCCTATCCCATTATCAATCAGCAGTTCGTCAAAAACGAGCTTGGCCGATACACTTACATCAACCGCGAGGACGATGTGGGGGCGGCAAATCTTAGAAAAGCCAAGCTGTCTTATCACCCTGCCTTTATGATTGAAAAATATTCTGTGAGGATCAAATGATGCTGATTTCACCCGAGAAAAAATACAAAGACGATTTGTTTTCTCTTTGGAAAACCTGCTTCGGCGACGAGGACGGCTATATTGATCTTTTTTTCAACAAAGAATATGAGCACTGTAAAACCTTTGCCCGGTTCGAAAATGAAACAATCGTTTCCGCCCTTTATCTGCTCGACTGTTTTATCACACTTGACGGAAAGCGGTACGACGGAGCCTATCTTTATGCGGCGGCGACAAGACCCGAGAACCGAAAGCAGGGTCATATGGCGGCTTTGATAAAGGAAGCACAGCAATTCGTCAAAAAGGAGAGCAAGGCGTTTATTGCGCTTGTTCCCGGCGAAGAGTGGCTTTACTCGTATTACCGCAAATTCGGGTTTCAAAAAGAAATGTATAAATACCGCACCGAAACCGAAAGCGGATCGTCCGTCAGCCGAAAAGAAATCGACTGTGAGGATTATCTTTCCTTCCGTCTTTCGTCGCTGCGAAATGCTCTTCAGTTTGAAAAAGCCGAATTTTCTTATGTTTCGGACTGTTACGGCTGCTCCGGTATCGGTTTTCGGAACGACGGCGGCAATTTCATGATCTCCGACGGAAGAACCGTTTTTGAGTTATTAGGAAGCCGTGAATTTTGCGGCGAAGAAAAAGAAGTTTTCAGTATGAGTCCCGTTTCGGATCAATCGGAAAAACTCGTTTTCGGTCAGCTTTATTTTACTTCAGAAAAAACGGCGAAAATCTTTGAAAACGCCGAAATCTATATGAATAACGCACTTGATTAAGGATGTGATAATAATGATCTACTGTTTTCTTGCCGACGGCTTTGAAGAAGTCGAAGCCATCGCCCCGATCGATATGTTAAGACGTGCCGGCGCCGAGGTCAGAACGGTCGGTGTTACCGGAAAAAACGTCACCGGCTCTCATGGAATTACCGTTGAAGCCGATATAGCAGAAAATGAAATTCAGCTTGATTCTTGTGTCGAAGCCGTCATTCTCCCCGGCGGAATGCCCGGTACGCTCAACCTTGAAAAAAGCGAAAAGGTAAAAGAAGCCGTGCGCTTCGCCGCCGGAAACGAAAAGCTTGTCTGCGCCATCTGTGCCGCTCCGTCCGTACTCGGTCACATGGGACTGCTTGACGGAAAAGAAGCCATCGCCTATCCCGGATTCGAAAAAGACTTATACGGTGCTTCGGTTTCCGACAAGTATGTTGTAAGAGACGGAAGCTTCATCACAGCCAAAGGCGCGGGCGTTGCCGTTGACTTCGGTCTTGCAATCGTCGGCGCTCTTTACGGAAAAGAAGTCTCGGATAAAATACGGGCTTCGATTCAGTGCTTATGAGTGAAAAAGCACTTCTCAGGAAAAAATTTATTGCGGAAAGAAAAACTCTTGACCATAAAGAAGAAAAAGACCGGGCAATCTTCGCCAAACTTGTTGCGATAGAAGAAATAAATCGGGCAGATCTGGTTCTGGCTTACGCTTCTTCTCCGATAGAGGTTGACACATACCGATTTATCGAATATACTTTAAGGAAAGGCCAAAAGCTCGCCTTACCGGTCTGCCGTGAAGGCACAAACGAAATGGATTTTTACCGGATCGAAACGACGGACTGTCTGGTCCCCGGAAAATACAAGGGGATCTATGAGCCGGATCCGTCAAGATGCCAAAAATGTAAAATCACAGACAATACAGTCTGTATTGTTCCCGGTCTGTCGTTCGATAAAAACGGGTACCGACTCGGCTACGGAAAAGGATACTACGACCGCTTTCTTTCCGAAAATTCCGTGTTAACGATCGGTCTTTGCTATGAAGAATGTGTAAGCGAGAGCTTGCCTTTTGAAAAACATGACAAATGTGTATCGGTTCTCGTGACCGAAAAAGAAATATATAAGGAGAATGTCTATGGACGAACGAAACAGTAACGGCTTTGACGGTAAGCCGGATGCACCGTCAGGCTTCGATTCTTATTACAATAAGTCTCAAAGAAAAGCCGACAGCTTCAAGGTGCATATTGAGGGGCTGGCTGATGATTCGGAAACGAACAAGCCCACCGCCCCGAAAAGACCTGCCGCTTCTCCGGCGGCAAACACGCCGAAGCCGTCACCGCAACCGCAGCAGGTACAAAAAAAGCAGTTCAGTGTGAATATTCCCGAAAACAAGCCGAAAAAAAGACCGGCAAATGCTTCCGCTCCGACATCCGGACCGAACCAGAAGAAAAAGCCTGCCGCCAAATCATCGGCTGCCGCTGCGCCAAAAAAGAGCACAAAAAAAGAGGATAAAAAAGGCAAATCAAAAAAGACCACAGCCCGTCAGGTTCTTACGCCTGAACAACAAAGAAGAAAAAAAGAGCAAAGAAAATACAACTTCACAAAAGGTCTTCTGATTACCTGTGCGTGTATTATCTTCATCGTGACACTCACGGCGGCGCTTTCTACGCTTGCGCTTTCTACGGTCAACGATATTCTTGCCATCAACAAGACGGATTCAACGTCCGTTTCCATTGTCATTCCCAAGGAGGCCACCGACTTTGATTCCGTTTACGAGATTCTTTGCAATAACGGTCTTGTAAAAAGAAAGAAGATCTGCAAGCTGTTTTGCCAGTTCCGTCATTATGACAAGTATTACAGTGCCGCCCAAAAGAAAGACGTTCCGGTCGAGTATGAACCGGGTGTGTATTATCTTGAAACCGGAAGCGGCATCGAAATGATGCTCGAAACGATCAAAGCCGACCGCAATGTTTCCAAGGATACCGTTACACTCACCTTCCCCGAAGGCTGGTCGATTGCCCAGATCTTCGAAAAGATCGAAAAATACGGCGTATGCACCGCCGATAAGCTGTACGCAAACCTTGACATTGTCGGTGAGCAGTTCGATTTTTACAACAAAATCCCGGCAACAACCGGTCGGTATTTAAAAGCCGAAGGATATCTTTATCCCGACACCTATGATTTCTTTGTAGGAGAAAATGCAAGTTCCGTTCTCAAGAAGCTTTTCAAGAATTTCCAGAAGAAATGGGACAGCGAGTGTGCAAAGAAAGCGAAGCAGTTAGGTCTCACCATGGATCAGGTCATCATCATCGCTTCCATTATTCAGCGTGAAGCCAAGGATAAGACCCAGATGGCAGACATCTCGTCGGTCATCCACAACCGTCTTGCCGACAAGGCAACCTATCCGCTTCTCGAAATGAACTCGACAAAGGATTATATCACATCCTTAAAGAAATATAAGCTTTTCAACGATTCGTATTATTCCATTTATCTCGATTCCTACAACACATACAGCTCAGAAGGGCTTCCTCCGGGAGCAATATGCAACCCCGGCTTTGACGCCATTACGGCGGCGCTGAACCCGAACAACACAGACTACTATTTCTTCTGTCATGACGACAGCGGTAATATTTATCTTGCCGTGACCGCAGCAGAGCATCAGGCAAACACCGAACGACTGCTTCTTTACGGCGGAGGACAAGATGAACAATAAAACATCAATAAAGCTCCCTGAGCTTCTTTCCCCCGCCGGAGATATGTCAAGGCTGAAAGCGGCGGTAAAATTCGGTGCGGACGCGGTGTATTTAGGCGGAAGTATCTTCTCGATGCGCACCGCACCGGAAAACTTCAGCAACGAGCAGCTTTTTGCGGCCGTTGACTATTGCCACGAACGGGGCGTTAAGGTCTATCTTGCCTGCAACGTACTGGCAAGAAACGAAGAGTTTGCACGGCTTCCGAAATTTCTCGAAAACGCCAAAAACAGCGGTGTTGACGGACTGATTATTTCGGATCTCGGCGTAATGGACTATGCGAAAAAATACGCCGAAGGGGTCGAAATCCATATTTCCACGCAGGCGGGTGTCGTCAATTTTGCTTCGGCAAACGTGCTGTATCAGATGGGCGCCAGAAGAATTGTTCCCGCCCGTGAGCTGTCGCTTGAAGAAATCGCCGGCATCCGAGCAAACATACCCACCGACATGGATATCGAGTGCTTCATTCACGGTGCAATGTGCGTATCGTTTTCGGGAAGATGCCTGATTTCGAACTATCTTGTAGGCAGAGACTCCAACCGCGGCGACTGTGCGCAGCCCTGCCGATGGAAATACAGCCTTGTGGAAGAAACGCGCCCGGGAATGTTCTTTCCGATTGAACAGGACGGGAACGGAACATATCTTTTCAACTCCAAAGATATGTGCATGATTGAACATATTCCGGAACTGATCCAAGCCGGCGTTACGAGCTTTAAGATCGAAGGCAGAGCCAAGTCCGAATATTACGTTTCGGTCATCACGAACGCTTACCGTGCCGCTTTAGACGCCTACAAAAGCAATCCGACAAACGACTTTCAGGTTGATGACTGGATTCTTGACGAAATGCGGAAAGTCAGCTACCGTGATTACTGCACCGGATTTTATTTCTCCTCGCCGTCTGAGGACGCAAACATCAGCTACAAAGGCGGTTACAACCGTGAGTGGGACGTCGTTGCCGTTGTAGACAAATGGGAGGACGGTATCGCCTATTGCACCCAACGCAACCGCTTTTTCGAAAAGGATACGCTTGACGTGCTTGAAGTCGGTGTAAGACCGTTTACAATTGTAGCCGAGGAACTGAAAAACGAAGCCGGCGAAACAATTGAAAGCACCAATCAAGCGATGATGAAGTTCCGTTTTCGCTGTGCCGAACCGCTTTCTGTCGGCGCCATTCTAAGAAAAAAACGAGAAGATTGCAACAGAGTTATCATTTAGACTTGAAATTTTCTTTCGGATGGTGTATAATACCATTCGAAAGCGAAACGGGCCCGTAGCTCAGCTGGGAGAGCGTACGGTTCGCATCCGTAAGGTCGAGAGTTCGAGCCTCTTCGGGTCCACCAAATGTCCACGGTAAGTTTGATGAAATTATCGTGGGCTTTTTCTTGTTTGACGGGCTGTCTTGTGATAAAATAAGTTTGACAAATCGGAATTTGTAAAAATCATTTTACCATAAAGGAACGTATGATTTGGCTGCATGGAACTGTTCACACAATTTCGTCATTGAAAGGGACTTCAAATTTTATGGAAATAAAAAACCACAAAAAGACACTGATTACATGTTATATCGGATTTATCACGCAGGCAATTGTTGCAAATTTCACGCCGCTGCTGTTTTTGCGATTTCATGCCGAGTTTGATATACCGATTGCGCAAATCGCCTTGATTTCCACCGCTTTTTACATTGTCCAAATTCTTGTGGATGTATTTTGCTCCAAATTTGTTGACCGGATCGGATATCGAAAATGTGTAGTTGCATCGCAAATTACTTCTGCCGCAGGTTTGATTTTATTGGCGTTTTTGCCAAGCCTTCTTCCGAGCTGCCTTTTGGGAATTCTGATCAGTGTTGTGATCTACGCTGTTGGAAGCGGACTGATTGAGGTTTTGGTCAGTCCCATTGTGGAGGCATGTCCGTTTGAAAATAAAGACAGCGTGATGAGTCTGCTGCATTCCTTTTATTGTTGGGGCGTGGTGGGCGTTGTTTTGGTCTCCACATTGTTTTTTGCGCTGTTTGGTATTGAAAACTGGCGTATCATGGCCTGCCTGTGGGCGATTGTTCCGCTTATCAATGCATACAACTTCTCAGTATGCCCGATCGAGTGTTTAGCGGAGGAAGGCAAAGGAATGACGCTGAAAGAGCTGTTGAGCAAGCCCGCCTTTTGGGTTTTTATCCTTTTAATGATCGGCGCGGGTGCAAGCGAAGCATCTATGGCGCAATGGGCATCTGCTTTTGTTGAATCTGCGCTGGGCTTTTCCAAAAGCATCGGGGACTTGATCGGTCCTTGTATGTTTGCGGCAACGATGGGACTCAGCCGTCTCCTGTACGGCAAATTCGGTCATAAAATAAATTTGCCGAACTTCATGTTGGGATCCGGGATACTGTGCTTGATCTGTTATTTGCTGACAGCCATCTCCTCCCAGCCGATCTTCGGACTGCTGGGGTGTATTCTCTGCGGATTTTCTGTGGGGATCATGTGGCCGGGTTCGATCAGCATTTCTTCTGCCCGGATGCCCTTGGGGGGAACAGCCTTGTTTGCCTTGCTTGCTATGGGCGGAGATTTGGGGGCATCTATTGGTCCGAGCATCATCGGCATCTTTACGCAGAATGCAAATGATAATATGAAAGCCGGAATGCTTGCAGCAATCGTGTTTCCGATACAACAGATCATTGCGCTCTGCATTATAAAATTGTTCATCCCATCAAGCAAGCACGACACTTAGTCTCTGGGTTTTCATTGATGCTTCAATTTGTCGGTACAGCTTGAACTCTTGCTTCGCTCTGACAGGGGGTGCAACTGGAAAAAAGCTGCACCCCTTTGAACTGCAAATTGCACCCCTTAACGAGTTTCTATTAAAATTAGCGTTATTTGCCAAAAAAGCACGCCTCGGCGTGCTTTTTTCAATGTATTAAAAGAATAGCAAAAAAGTGCAAAAACGGCGGCGAAAGAGTGTTCTTCCGCCGCCTTTGTGGTTCATCATTTATTGCTTTTCACTTGATAAGAGACAAGGCTATATCACACATTCAAAACAGACTCCGATCCGGTTGCCTGTCACACCTTATCAAAGTGAAACAACGGAAACAGCGCCGTTGGCGCTTATGCACCGGCACGAGCCGACATAGACCTCGATAAAATCATATCCGCCGCGCAAAGCCAGAGAACGGGCTTTTTCAAGCTCTCCCGGAAGCGGCTGACCGCTTTTATAGTGTTCAACGATTTGTCCGCCCATATCGAGTGTGTGCACCTCATACGGTTTACCGAGATAACAGATTGAAACATAGCCGAGCAAAACTCCCTGAAGCTCCACTTCGGGGAACTCGTTGCGAATGGCATCGATGATTTCGTTGACCAACTGCTGATTGTGCGTATGACCGCCGGCATCAAGCTTGTGCAGAGCCTCCATATACTCTTTTGAGCGGGGCTTGCGAAGAAGTCTGTCCAGCTTCATTTTGTCAATCTGTGTCGTTTGCTGTTTATTCTCCCTTTTCTGCGTAGCACTCAGAATGCTGCTCGATTGTGTCTGGGTTTGCGGTTGCTTTAACATTGGCTTCGGCATAATGGTAACCTCCGATTATCGATCAATTTTCATCTGATTCTCCGGCAAAATTTTAACCGAAAACAGGATCACAGGCGTATTCTGCCGGTTCCTTAAAATCATACCAACACTTTTCGTGTTTTGGGACCGGTCTTTTTCTGCAGAAGGGCTTCGCCGCCGATCGGCTTTCCGGAAGCGGGAACGGCACGTTCTTTTCCCCAGTCGCGGATTGCTTCGATTTTTTCGGGGCTTGTCTGCGAAAGCGGTACGACATTGTTAAACGCAGTAATCATATTCACTTCATTCAACACAAAATCGCTGTTTGCAATAGAGCGATAGGCAAGATCTCTTACCGTCGATTCAAGGTCCGCACCGGTAAAGCCGTCCGTTAATTCAACAATTTTATCGGCAAACGGGCCTTCAAATTCAAGCTTCAGATATTTGCGCATATACAGCGAAAGAATATCCTTTCTTTCATCGGCCGTGGGAAGATCCACAAAGAACAATTCATCGAATCTGCCTCGGCGCAGTAATTCCGAAGGAAGCATGGAAACATCATTCGCAGTCGCAACCACAAAGACCTGTTTCTTACATTCCTGAAGCCAGAACAGGAATTGTCCGACCATTCGTGTCGAAACACCGCCGTCATTTGAACCGCCGGCGCCGGAAAGACCTTTTTCGATTTCGTCAATCCAAAGAATACACGGCGATACGTTTTCCGCTGTTGTCAAAGCGTCTTTCAGCTGCTGCTCGGACTGACCGACAAAGCTTCCCTGAACGGTCGCAAAATCCAGACGGTATAACGGCAGCTTCCAGTTTGCGGAAATTGATTTTGCCGACAAGGATTTTCCGCAGCCGGGAACACCGACAAGAAGAATTCCTCTCGGCGGCTTGAGACCTTTCGACCGAAGCTCGTCTCTCTTTTCGGGAGTGAGCAGTTCTTTCTTTTCATCGAGCCATTTGCGAAGTCCCGCCAATCCGCCGACGTCTTTTACACTTTCGTCAACGTCAATCTTTTCAAGACCGGAGATGTCGGAAAACAGCCTGTCCTTCGCATATCGGATTTCGTCCATATCGGACTTCTTGATGCTCTTGTTGGCAATCAGCGCCGCAATCACATTTTCGGCTTCGATGCGTGTAACGCCGGCTAACGTTGACGCAGCTTCCCGGATATCCGTGTTATCCCATTCAATCGGGATTTCGGAGCGGTAATCATCGATATATTCCTTGATGATGGAATACATCTCGTCTTCATTCGGTAAATCGATTTTTATGACCATGCCCAGACGCTGGAGCTGATTCCATACGGCGTTATTCGTCAGAACAATGACAACTCCGCCCGACTCATTGGCTAAGGTGACCAGATCCAGCAATTGTCTGGAATCACCGTTGTCACTGCTCAGATCCGGAACCTCGGTCAGCACAAGCGTCATATACTGCTTGCGCTTCATCTGTTCACTCATAAAATCAATTGCGCCGTAAACGGATTTATCGTCACTGATAACCTTTTCGGAAGATAAATCATAAACACCTTTTGACAGCGTATGTACAAAAAACGGAAGAGAAAGCTCTTCGGAAATTTCCTTGAGAATATCCAGTGTTCTCGCTCTTTCGATTGTGTTGATCGCTATAAAAGGAATACGGGCAATGGAATATCGTTTCAAAAGCTCTTTGCTTTTTGCGACATCACTCATATTACAGGTTCTCCTTTCAGAATGCATTTACTCTGTTGTTTCGTACGATGCTCGAGAGCTTTCCCGTACGGTCTTTTCTTGCAGAATCTTCAAGGGAACTCTGCATATTATTCGCCTGTTCGACAACCAGCTGATAATATTGGTTGCGGTCCTTTTCGGGAATAACGGGAAGATTGATTGCTCTGGCAAGAAAGCTCATTTCCTTTCTTAAAGCAAGCAAAGCCTGAACAATGGCTCTCTCCTGCCCGTAAGCCCGGCTCATTTCTTTCTGGAACTTATCGGAAGCGCAATTCATTCGGTAATTGATGGTGTCGACCAGTTTTCTTGCAAAACGCTCCGCCACACCGGATTGCCATTCAAGCGTGCCTTGCAGCATGGCGTTCAACACAGCCTCATCATCGGTCTTGGCTTTGAGCATATCGAGTACGGCAACCCATTCGGAATAGGTATTCGGCGGGGATACAACAGCTGACAGCATTTTCTTAATGCCTCCTTACCATAACCATGGGAGGTTCAAGACTCCAGGAAGGCAGTCCCTGCGCAAAAGCGTTCGAAGGCTCAACGTAGTGAACCGCTTTCTTTTCCGGTTTTACGGGCTTTTGGGGTGCGTCAGCCTTTTTCTCGGGAGCAGACTCAACCGACTTGAACGGCGACGCAGACGAAGCGGCTTGCGGCTGTGCCGAAGGGGCGGCAGTCTGAACCGGCGGCTTTGCGGGCTGTGCCGGTTTCACAGGCTGAAACGGTGTTGCGGATTCAGCCGGTTTTTCGGCTTTTACAGGCTCGGCAGGTTTTGCCGGTTCGCTTGCCGGCTGTGACACCGGTGCGTTATCGGTTGGTGCCGCAGCAGACAGAGGTGTTCCGCAGGAAACGCAGAACTTACTGCTCGCCTTGTTTTCTCTGCCACATTTCGGGCAAGGAATCGACTGACCGGCGGCAACGGAATTTATGAAATTTGCTTTACTTTTTGCATCCATTTTTTTACCCTCCTATTACTTGGAAACGTTGATACGGCGATTGGAATCCGAAAGCTTTCTGACATACTGTTCCGGGCTGATCTGATCGAGGAAATCAATAACCTTCCGGCTTTCGCCGTCTCTTAAAGCAAACTCGGCGCGGAAGTCAACAACTTCGGCAAGAGTAGCGCGGATAATCTGCGTACCGCTTGTGCGTTTATCTTCAAACTGTTTTTCAATGTTCTGGCGTTTTGTTTCAAGCTGTTTTTTCTTGGAGAAATGATTGATAACCATGCCGACACCGGCGATTACCGCAATCAGACCCATGAAAATATTGACGGCAATCAGCATAATCAGACCGATCGCACCGATTGCGATACCGCCGTAAAGGCAGAACTTTTCAAAGCCGGTCAAAACACACGTTGCAAGAGCCGCAGCCTTTTCCTGATTGATAAGTGCGTTGAATCTTCCGATCATTTCGGGTTCGTTCTGACCGTCTGTCGTTTTATCGTTAAAGGTATCAACGTTAATTTCAATTTCGTGGGGAATTTTCATACGGTTTTGCGCCGTAACGTCGTTATACGCGTTGCTGATCCAATCCTTGGAAAGAGCGATCGCAAACTTCTGGGTGGAAACGCTCGCATGGGAGCTTTCGGGCTTCATGGCCGCATCGGTCAGAAGCTGCGTGAAATCCTTATGCGTATCAAACGCTGTCTGCTCAACAGCCATATTCTGACGGGCGCGTTTTTCGTCACCGTCGAAGTCCACAACAAACTGATAGTATTTTTCTTCCTTGCGAAGAGGAATTTCCTCGTCGTCAAAGTCGGTAACAAGACTGTTGAGAATATCGTCAAGCTGTTCTTTCAAGGTGTCGGTAGAGGCTTCCTGCTCAAAAATAACGGTAAAATAGTCGAGAATCTCCGCATGAAGCATGGCGCCTTCCATAATATCCTGAAGCACGGGCCAGGTCTTGCTGTATTTACGAAGGTATGTATAATCGTCGGATACGAGCGGCTTTCTCTTGAGATTGATGGCGTCTGACCACTGCTTCGTCTGGGTTTCGACAAAGCCGGGCTTTTCCGCAAGATGATCCATCCATTCACCCATCTGTCTGGAGACAACACCTTCGGAGTCCGAGCCGAGAAGTCCGCTTGCAAAAGCATCAAGGATAATAACGGTTTTACGGTCAAGATCTTCTTCGTCCTGATTGGCAAGATAACGCTGTGTCCATTTCAAAGCCGCCTGCTTACGGTCGGCTCTTCTGCAGATCAGCGCAAAGAACAAAGACGTCTTTTCGTCGTTTCTCTTGATTCCCTCTCTCAGCGCTCTGTCGGCAAGTTCGGGCTGGTCATTGATCCAGGCAGCGAGAGCCACAAGACACGGAGCCAGCCAATAACCCGGCGTTGAAATCATGAGTTCTTCCGTTGCGTTGCTGATGGTGTCTTTTTTCACGATGCCGAGATCGTCGGCCTGAAGAATACCGGTCGTTGTTCTTCTTACGATATCGTAGTGACCGAATTTCTTCTCCATTTCCTGTCTGATCCGGATAAGCTGCTGCTGTGCATTGGATTTCGCGTTCGCCTTCACCTGAATCTGTACAAAATCGTGAAACTCCTGAGCAAGAGCCTCGATTTCGCTGTATACGACTTTGACATTATTATTCACCGTTCCGACACCTGAATCGATCAATTCAAGGTCCTGGTGAATTGCGCCCAAGTTTCTTTCAATAAAACTCAGGTTAGCCGCACTGATAGTATACTGGTCTGCCATAATTATCTACCTCCGGTATTTTTTTATATATCCAACGGCACTCGGCGCCAGGATTTTCCGCCGTCACCGTTCAGATCGATTTAAACCAAAATCAGTCCCCATCGGCTTTGTTCCGAACCGCCGCAAAATAAGATTCGGCTCTCAGATTATCGGCAACTGAAACAAAGCGATTTGTAAGAAATTTTATGTATCATATTTCATATATTTTGTATTTTTATTTGCTCTTTCATCGGAAATCCCGTGAAAAATGCCGCTGAGCACAGCAGCATTACAGTAAAATTTATACTAATAATCATACATAAATTTGTCGCTTTTGTCAATATAAAACGTATAAATGCCGAAAAAAATTGTATCATTTGAAATATTGTTTTTGTGATTTTTAAGACAATATTTTTTTGCAAATAAGATTTGTTCAAAAACCGATCTCAAAAAAACAGCAGAGAAACCAAGGTTTCTCCGCCCGGCTTTGTATTCACTCAAATCAGAATCGGTTCAAGCTGTCTGCCTTCAAGCGCCGCCATCGCCGCAGGCAGTGTCTTCTCAAAATCACAGACCACCGAAAACGGCTTTTTTTCATAGTCGTCCTGCTTCATCGGAATAAAGAAGAAGTGACGGTAAGCAAGCAGCATCCCGATGCTTTTTGCACTGATCCGCAAAGCGTCGTTGGTCGAAACGCCGATAAGTACAGGCCGCTTGTTTCGCAGGTGTGACTTGACGGCAAGTGTCACGGGGGTGTCATAGATCCCCGCCGCAAGCTTTCCGAGGGTATTGCCCGTACACGGCGAAACGATCAGCAGGTCGAACATTTTTTTCGGTCCGATCGGCTCCGCGTCTTCAATCGTTGCAATCACTTCATTGCCTGTTATCTTCTGCGCACGTTCAATGAAGTCCTCCGCTTTTCCGAATCGGGTATCGGTCAGAAAGGCGTAATAAGACATGATCACCCTGGTGTTGATCCCCGAAACCGCTATTCTTTCAAGCTCCCGAAAAGATTTTTCAAAGGTGCAAAACGACCCGGTCAGTGCGTATCCGAAACAAAGATCAGACATTTTCTTCCCCTCCTGTTTCAAAAAGACGATTTTTTATCGAGCGGTAAATCGCCTCAGCCGCAGACGTACTGCAATATCGGCCGGGAAGCGACGGCGCCGGTAAATATCGCTTATTATGTTTTTCGAAATGTTCCGGCCTTGTGCCGTACGGTTTTGACGCCAGCTCAATATACAAAGCCGTATCTTTCATTAGACCGACCTCACGCTCGGAAAAGACATGAAACGGGACAGTATTGAAAACAAAATCAAAAATCCGGATAACCGATTCCATGTCATAAATATCCAGCACCTTGTACCCCAGAGCGTAAGCCGTTGCCTTTTGTTCTTCGCTTCTTGCGGCAACATAGACCTCAAGACCGACCCGACCGAGTATTCCGGCTGTCGCCTTCCCCACTCTGCCAAAGCCCGTGACAAGCGCTCGTTTGCCGACGATATATTCGTCCGTTTCCGACAGCATCAGCCGTAAAGCACATTGTGCGGTAAGAAAGGCGTTACGGCTTTTGAACGCCTCATCGGTATAGTAATCAAAATACGGTATGTTTCTTTCGATGAGCCTCACCTTGAGATCATCTCTGATAATCCCGGCAAACAGCATCTTGCTTTCGTCAAGTCCGTCGATCACTCTGCTAAGAGGAATCTGAAGTTCGCTTCGGTCGGAATAAACAAGCTTGCCGTCGCGGCTTACCGGAAGCGGAAGAAGGATTGCCTGCGCTTTAAGCAGCGCAGAATCCAACAAATCGACCTGATCCGGTTCGGTAATACATTGAACGTCATAGTCTTCCGACGCAAAAATACCTTTCAGCTTCCTTTGCCTTTCGTCACCGCCTAAAATCAATATTCTCATACGATAGCCTCCCTATAACCAGCAATACATCTTATGCCGGAAAAGAATAGTTGTGAATTTTCCGAAAAAGGTTTACTATTCCGTCATTTTGCAATATAATATTGGGTAAACAATAAAGTAGGGGTGAATTTCAATGTACGAAATTGACGATATTTTAAAGAAAATCAAGCATATTCATTTTATCGGCATCGGCGGCTCGGGCATGTGTCCGCTTGCTGAAATTTTACATAACAAAGGCTATATCATTACCGGCTCGGACAACAATCCCGGCGACAACATCGACAAGCTCCGCTCGCTGGGCATCAAGGTCACCATGGGGCAAAAGGCAGAAAACATCGAAGGCGCGGAAATGATCGTTTACACGGCCGCCCTTTTAAGCGACAATCCTGAGCTTTGCGCCGCCAAGGCAAGCGGGATACCGACCTTTGAACGCTCGAAGCTTTTCGGTGCCGTCACAAGAAAGTATTCAAACTGCATCGGCGTTTGCGGAACGCACGGCAAGACAACCGTAACTTCCATGCTGACGCAGGTACTCATCATGGCGGACAAAGATCCGACAGCGGTTATCGGCGGAAAGCTTCCGCTGATCGACAGCCACGGCAGAACCGGCAACACCGAAACCATGGTCTGCGAAGCGTGCGAATTTGTCGACACCTTCCTTGACCTTTCGCCCGACGTTGCGGTCATTCTCAACATCGACGAGGATCATCTTGACTACTTTAAAACGCTCGACAACATCATCAAGTCTTTTCACAAGTTCTCGCTTCTTACAACCAACACACTGATTTTCAACGGCGACGACGAAAACACATGCAAGGCCGTTGACGGCATCGACAAAGAGAAAATCACCTTCGGCTTTGAAGCCAAGAACGACTATTATCCCGAAAATATCAGCTACAACCGCGGCTCATTCGGTGAATTCGATGTTATGCACAAGGGTCAAAAGCTGACAAGACTTGCGCTGAAAATTCCCGGCAAGCACAACATCTTAAACGCACTTGCCGCTTTCGCAGCCGCTGTCAATGCGGGCTGTACAGCGGACGAATGTAAAACGGGAATCGAAAGCTTCAAGGGTGCAGGCAGACGGTTCGAAATCTTAGGCGAAATAAACGGCATCACAATTGCCGACGACTATGCCCACCATCCGCATGAACTGGAAGCGATCCTCAACGCCGTTATGAAAATGGGATACAAGACCGTCTGGGCGGTTTTTCAGCCGTTCACTTATTCAAGAACCAAGATTCTGTTTGACGATTTTGTCCGCGTTCTCGGAATTCCCGACCGCCTTGTTATGACCGAAATCATGGGCTCGAGAGAACGAAACACCTATAATATTTACACAAAGGATCTTGCCGATAAGATACCCGGAAGTGTCTGGTTCAACACCTTTGAGGAGGTTACGGACTACATTGTCAAAAACGCAAAGAGCGGCGATATTGTAATCACGCTCGGCTGCGGCGATATCTACAAGGCAGCAAAAATGATGATCAAAGAGCTTGAGAATATGTAAAATTTTCCCATGGATTATGCTCTTCCACACGGCAATAATACTAACGGCGAAAGGTTCAAATGCGTTTGCGGACTTTCCGCCGGAAACAGCGGGAAGTCCGTTGTTTCGAAATCCAAAGGATCGGGTCAGCCGGTCCTTTTTTACTGTCACAAATCAAATTTTCATATTCGTCAATCCACTTTTTTCGTCAAAAAAAATGGGGCTGTTCGCATTTCAATGCAGAAACCGTTTTTTTCACCCCGAAGCTGTATGTTGATACCGCGATCGGGTGAAAAAACGGTTAAAAAAGAAAAATGCAACCGTTTCATTTTTAATTTCAGCATTTTTCTTTTTGCTCTGCGCTAAATGCGTCAGCCCCATGTCGGGTTTATTCTTCCATCTGTTTCCCTAAAAAGCCCGCCGCCACCTGAACAAGCTTGACTTCGGTCTGATTCGGTTTGTCGCCGCTTCCGTTTGTAAGCACCATCACGGCACCCATCACGTCGCCCGAACCGATGATCGGATACATCACACCGACGTTTCTGTCCAGACCGTCGCAAAGCAGCATTTCGATTTTTTCGTCACCTGCGACGTATCCCGTCCGTTTTTCCATATAGCTTTCGATAACGGGCGAAATACGTTTTTCCATCACTTCCTTTTTGGGGATTCCTGCCGCCGCAATTACATGGTCACGGTCGCATATGATCGACGGAAGACCCGTTGAACGGTTCAGAACTTCCACATACTGCTTTGTATACGGTCCGAGCTCTCCAAGCGGCGAATATTTTTTAAAAATCACTTCGCCGTCGGCATCGGTGTAAATTTCTAACGGGTCGCCCTCTCTTATACGCATGGTTCTGCGGATTTCCTTGGGAATTACTACCCGTCCGAGGTCGTCAATTCTTCGCACAATTCCGGTTGCTTTCATATATACATTCTCCTTAAATTACAAATTGTGTTGTTATTATCTGTATTTTGTGGAGATTTATACTGCAATAATTTACTTTTTGGGTTGGTTATGATAGAAAAAATTAAAAGCGATGTTTTTATGAAAGCCAAAGCGCTTTTGTCTGCAATTACAGGGTTCTTTTTTGGGCTTGATTACATATTTCTTGCTGCAAAATTTACATCAAGCCGCCGATGCGTTTTCACCTCGGCGGCTTGATGCTTGATTAAAAAACATGAAAGGAAATCAGAAATACATGGTTATCTCATCAGAATTTCAGATTGAACAGCGGGAAAAATACGCTTGCAAGGGTGATAAGCACAGACACAATCAGGAAGATTACTCTGCGGGGGATAAAGGTGACCGAAGCCATAAGAGCAATCTTGACAGCCGCTTTCAGGAATATATTATCGGTGACTTTATCAAGAAGCGAATTGACAAGTGCTCTGTTGTGTGCGGCTTCATCAAGAATCCAGCTCATCAGTACAACAACTGCTTTGGCTCTGTCGGATTCGATACCCACTCTCATGCGCTGTCCTCTTTGAACGCTCGGCTTTGAAACCGCCTTGCCGCAGCCGGCAAGAGCCTTGATAAGGGCCGTGAAATCCTCTTCGGGAAGTGTGACTTCATAGGGAGTCAGAAGCTTGTCGCTGAGAATCTGATAGATCCCTGCGGTTGTCAGGTCAACGTGCGCAATGGAAACCATCGTAAACTTATCAATCACATTGTTGATTCTTGTATTGACGATTCCGGAATCAATTGCATACGCTGCCTTCGGCAGAATGTCGCAAATGGTATTGACCGGGTCGTTTCCGAAGTCAACAAGAAGATAGACGATCGGAGCAAGAATCGCTCTGAACTTGGCGTCGTTCTTGACTTCGGCAGAATTGACATAATTCTTTGGCTTTTGCAATGTCCTGATTGGTATAAGGCTCACAGATGGAAGCGATTACGGCTTCAAATCCTTAACGGTGTAGTAAAACTCCATGCTCTTACAAAAATCAATAAGAGTGGGAAGCTGGTAATAGCTGTAACCGTATTCGGTTCCGAAATCCGTTTCCGCCGCTACCGTCTTTTCACCGAGAACAGCATTGTCAGCAGATTCGAGCCATACCTTTTGAATATCGGTAAGACTGTTATAAACAGAAATGGCTTCGGCGATCTTTGAAGTGTCGCCGTTGGCGCTAAAGCTGCGTTTTGCGGCGATTGATGCAAGTTCAAGATCATAAAGATAAGCAAAATCCGGAGCAGCTTCAACAATTTTCGTTTGCTTACATCAGCTCACTGACAAGCTCGCTGAATTCTGCCGGATTCTCAATCGTCTTTCCGCCAATCAGACAGCCTTGTGCATAAAGGATTTTTGTGTACTTTCTGACCTTTTCTTTATCCGTTTCGAAAAGTGTCTTCAGCTTTCCGGCAATCGGATGATCCCGGTTGATTTCCAGCGCGATCTTCGCTTTCATGCCGTTTGAGTTCGGCATCGAAGCAAGCACCTTTTCCATCTCAAGCGAAAGCATTCCCTCACTGGTCAGGCAGACAGGATAGTTCTTCAGCTTGTTGGTAAATATGACCTCGCTAACGCTGTCGCCGAGCGTTTCTTTCATGAAATCACGAAGCTCTTTCGTGTCCTCGTTCTCCTTTTTCAGTTCTTCCTTTTCCTCGTCGGTGTCAAGGTCAAGCTTGTCGGCGCAGATGTTCATAAACTGCTTGCCGTCATATTCGCGCAGCATCTGAAGCGCAAATTCGTCCACATCGTCGGTGCAGTAAAGAATCTCAAAGCCTTTTTCCTTCACGGCATCCGCCTGAGGAAGCATATCAATCTTATCGTTCGTCTCACCGCAGGCAAAGTAGATCGACTTTTGATCCTCTTTCATTCTGGAAACGTATTCTTTCAGCGTAACAAGCTTCTTTTCGCTTGATGAGTAAAACAGAAGAAGATCCTGTAAAACGTCCTTGTTCATGCCGTAGTCGGCATAAACGCCGTATTTCAGCTGAAGCCCGAACGCCTTATAGAACGTCTCGTAGTCCTCACGCTTATTCTTCAGCATTTTTTCAAGCTCGGACTTGATTTTCTTTTCAAGATTCTTGGCGATGATCTTCAGGATATGATCCTGCTGAAGCGTTTCTCTCGAAATGTTCAGCGTAAGGTCAGCGGAGTCGACAAGACCCTTGACGAAGCTAAAATAATCGGGAAGAAGATCGGCGCATTTATCCATAATCAGAACGCCGTTTGAATAAAGCTGCAAGCCTTTCTCGTAGCTCTTGGTGTAATAATCAAACGGAGCGTGGGACGGAACGTACAGCAAAGCATCGTAGGTTACCTGACCCTCGGTCTTAGAATGAACGGTCAGAAGCGGCTTTTCAAAGTCATAAAACTTCGACTTGTAAAACTCCTCATATTCCTCTTCGGTGATTTCGTTTTTGTTCTTTCTCCAAAGCGGCACCATGCTGTTAAGCTGTGTCGGGGTGACAACGGTTTCGTACTCGTCCTCACTGCCCTCTTTCAGCTTCGATTCGGTCATATCCATCATAATCGGGTAGCGGATATAATCGGAATACTTTTTGACGATATCTTCAATTGTGTACTGCTCAAGATACTTGTCGTAGTCAAATTCTTCGGTCTTTTCCTTAATCTTCAGAGTGATAACCGTACCCGGCGCGTCCTTTTCGGTTTCTTTAATCGTGTAGCCGTCTGCACCGCTCGACTCCCACTGATACGCTTCCTCAGCCCCATGAACACGGCTGACAACGGTAACGGTGTCGCTGACCATGAACGCCGAATAGAAGCCAACGCCGAACTGACCGATAATTTCAACCTCGCTCTTACCTTCAAGACCGCTCTTGAAGTCAAGCGAACCGCTTTTTGCGATTGTACCGAGGTTGCTTTCCAGTTCCTCCTTGCTCATGCCGCAGCCGTTATCCGAAATGGTCAGCGTGCGGTTTTCCTTGTCGATTTTAAGCTGAATCTTGAAGTCGTCTCTTGAAAGACCCGATTCGTTATCGGAAAGCGAGCGGTAGTACAGCTTATCAAGTGCGTCGCTTGCGTTCGAGATCAGCTCACGAAGAAAGATGTCCTTGTTGGTGTAAATCGAATTGATCATCATATCAAGAAGCTTTTTCGATTCCGCCTTAAACTGTTTTTTTGCCATAATAGGTCAACTCCTGTATGAAATATATAACAATTGCCAATTTTAGCACTCGATGCTCACGAGTGCTAAAACCTATTATAGTCGAATTCCACCATTTGTCAAGAGCAAAAGAAAGAAAAAATTTTTTTAAAAAGCTCTTGACTTGAAGCCAACTCCAAGTTATATAATGTTTGCAGAAAATATCAAAGGAGTGATTGACAATGAAAAATATCGTGATCGTTTCCTCGACGCCGAGAAAAAACGGCAACAGCGAAATTCTTGCCGCCGAGTTCAAAAAGGGTGCCGAGAAAAGAGGACACAAGGTAACCGAAATTTTTGTGCGTGAGCTTGACATGAAATTCTGCAAGGGCTGTCTCGCCTGCCAGAAAACGGGAAAATGCGTGATAAAGGACGACATCGTACCGCTGATTGACACGGTAAGCCACGCCGATGTTCTTGTTTTCGCCTCGCCGGTGTATTACTACTCGGTCAGCGGTCAGCTGAAGACCTTCCTCGACCGCATGAATCCGATCTATACGCTCGGACATAAGTTCAAAGAGGTTTACCTGATATCCACGGCAGCCGAAAGCGAAGAAAGTGCGGTTGACGGCAGTATCAGCGACATAAACGGCTGGATCGACTGCTTCGCGGGCGTGAAGCTTGCCGGCGTTATCAAAGGCATCGGAGCGACTGCGCCCGGAGAGATCAGAAGTCATGAGGACATCATGAA
>JALEYA010000042.1 GCA_022779945.1 Oscillospiraceae bacterium
TTTTATCCGGGTTTCGACGCCGAAGTTTTTGTCAAGCACACGGCTGACCGCAACCGCCGCCATAGGCGTCACGTCAAGAAGCCGTTCTTTTTTGACATTCCGCAAAATCACCGACATATACACGCCCGTTTTCCCCGGGGACAAGAAGCTTCTTCCGTTTGTACCCTTTCCGCCGGTCTGCTCTCTTGCCGTGACGGTCGTACCGTTGACGGCTCCGTTTTCGGCAAGGGCGTATGCCTCATCGTTCGTGGATGCACAGCGGTCAAGGGGGATAATTTTAATTTTTATTGGTTCTTTCATGTATAAGCGTTCCTTTCTGACAAGAATACTTTTTTAACTTCCGAAACCATAGGTTGAGCGATAAATTTGAGCTTGTCGGTCGCGTGGCGACACCAATGCCGGGTGTCACGGTTCTTAATTGAAAGCTGAGTGCCCGAGCCATAGGTTGAGCAATAAATTTGAGCTTGTCGGGATAAAAGCCGTCCCCTTTGGGGAAGGTGGCGGCGAAGCCGTCGGAAGGGGTTCTGACCTCCACCGCTCTGTTCATCTTATCAATCGGTCAATCGGTTCTTTTCTACTATAACTTGTTCTATCTTTCTACCTTTGCGCTAATGCCGCGCGGGCACTGACTTTCTGACAGGCGCGTCAGAAAGTCAGCAAAGAACGCTCTTCGCGGAGGAAAAACACTAAGTGTGGTCTCGGTGGTTATGTTTCGGATAGTTTGTTCTCTCCTGTTTTTAGTTGCAATTGTCAGACTGAACTATTTAAACCAATATTCAGCGCGATTTTCAGCGCGATTTATGGTTTTATTTACTGACCGAAAGCAAGCCATCAAAAAAGATAAAACTGAAAAATTACTTCGTCAGGCATTGAGGGGCTGTGACTGACCGACACAGAAAAAGCCGTTAGAGAACTTAGTACCTTTCAATTGAATCCCACTATGCCTGACTCCAAAGGACATGGGGCGATAGAACAGAGTACCAACAGCATTTTCGACCCGCAGTTTTTTCTCCGCCCCTAAAGGGCGAGAAAAAACTCGGCTGAGAAAATGCGCACCAAAAGAACTTCTTTGCATACTTTCTTTTTCGTCTGAAAGAAAGTATGTGCCCGCGCGGCATTAGCGCAAAGGTAGAAGAATAGAAGAAGTTACAGCAGAAGAGAACTGACTGACCGATAGATAAGATAAACGGAGCGGTGGAGGTCAGAACCCCTTCCGACGGCTTCGCCGCCACCTTCCCCAAAGGGGACGGCTTTTATCCCGACAAACTGAAATATATTGCCCAACTCACGGCTCGGGCACTCAGCTTTCAATTAAGCACCGCCTGACCCGGCATTGGTGTCGCCACGCGACCGGCTCGGGCACTCAGCCTTCAATTAAGCACCGTGACACCCGGCATTGGAGTCGCCACGCAACAAAAGCAAGCTGCCGTGCACTTGACACAGCAGCTTGTAACTTTTTGATTCTTTATCAGCCTTGTGCATATCCGGCAACGGTGAGCATGTAAGCGCCGATCTGACCGCCGAATTCCGGCGCACCGTCCATGATAAGTGTACCCTTCTTGACTGCCTCGAGCATATCATCGGTTCCGAGAAGAATACCGAGTGCGCTCGGAAGATCCTTGAAGCGGAGGGTGAAGAACGGCATCGCTCTCTTGTATTCGCCTCTGCCGGCTCTTGTCTTGCCTGCTTTCACGCGGATATAAGCGGAAATCTGCGGATATCCGTTGACCGCCCATGCGTAAACACGGTCGGGGCTCTTGAGCGCCCATTCGTGAACGTCGGGGTGACCGTTTTTGTTCAGCTGGCTGATACCGCTTGAAAGAAGGTAGAAGAAGCACTTAACCATAAGCTCCTGCTCTGTGGGGTCTGCGGGTGCTTCCTTAGCGGTAAGAAGCGAGGACATCTTCAAAAGAACTCTTACGAACGAAACGAGTACGCCCGTATGCTTGATTCCTTTGATCTTCGGGATTGCGCCAAGGGAGATGTTGCCCTTGAAGAAGCTGTTTAAAGCGTCAACGCTCTTGAACTCAAGCTCAATATGCGGATCTCTTGTCAGGCAGGTGTGAACCAGCCATTCTCCGCTGTTGACAACAAAGTGCATACCGACCTTGCCCTCGGGTACTTCGTCGCAAAGCGCACTTACCTGAATGACGGCGTGTGCGTGCTCAAAGCATTTGGCAAGGGAGGGAACGTCGGTGGCAATTGTCTTAACAAGAGGAAGAGCAGCGTTTAAGAAAATTTTATTGGTAAAAATTGCATCTTGTGATAACATGATTGCTCCTTTCCGATATGAACCGGGTTTTGGTCATATCTCCTCTTGCGGTATTAGAATTCGTCGTCCCAGTTGTCGTCCTCTTCGAAGTCCTTGTGCATAACTTCACGGACAGCTTCGATGATTCCGTTGGCGTCGATGCCTACGATGGACATGATGTCCTCGTGAAGACCGATGGGAGCGAACTTATCCTGATGACCGAGCATCTTGAAGGCGCAAGCCTTACCGGATTCCACAACAACCTCGGAAACAGCGGAGCCTAAGCCGCCGATAACGGAGTGATCTTCAACGGTGATGATTCTTCTTGTGTCAAGAACAGCCTTTAAAATAGCGTCTTTGTCGATGGGCTTGATGGTGTGCATATTGAGAACACGAACCTTCAGACCGTCAGCACTTTCAAGGAACTTGGCAGCTTCTCTTGCCTGGAATACGCAAGAGCCGATTGCGATAACGGTGCAGTCGGTACCGGGGTGAACCTCAACAGCCTTGCCGACCTCGAAGCCGTAGTCTTCGTTTTCATAAAGAACACGGTCAAATCCGCGGTTGATTCGGATGTAGTACGGACCGAAGTTCTCATAAGCCGCACGGATGGCATTTGCGGTTTCATAGCCGTCTGCCGGGCAGATAACGGTAAGGTTCGGCATCGAACGGGCAACAGCGAGGTCAACGATCGCGTGATGTGTGGAGCCTGCCTGACCGAAGGAAGTACCCGAATGGGTAGCGATGATTTTTGCGTTTACGTTCTGATAGCAGATGTCGGTGTGAAGCTGGTCAGCCGCACGAAGAGAAGCGAAAACGGAGAAAGTGGAAGCAAACGGAACAAGACCTGCCTTTGCCATACCGGCGGCAACACCGAACATATTCTGCTCAGCAATACCGACGTTGAAAACACGGTCGGGGCAAGCGTTGGTGAAGTCCGCAAGCTTGGTGGAGGTTGCAAGGTCGGCTGTTACAGCGACGATTTCCTTGTGTTCCTTAGCGAGAGCGGCAAGAGTTTTGCCGTAGATTTCGGAGGTTGACATCTCCGGAGTTTCGATAACGTTATATACAAATCCGCCTGCCATGATTATTTGCCCTCCTTTTCTGCGCGTGCAACACGGGCTGCGTAGTCCTCGTCAAGCTCTTTGTTGAACTTTTCGGCCATTGCGTCGTCGATTGCACCGTAATGCCATTTGTAGTTGCCTTCGATTGTCTTGATGCCTGCGCCCTTCTTGGTGTCGCAGATAATGCAGGTCGGCTTTTCCTTGTGTTCAAGGGCGTAGTCGATCGCATCGCAAAGCTCGTCGATGTGGTTGCCGTTGATGACGATGGTGTGGAAACCGAAGGATTCCCACTTGTCCTTGAGCGGCTCAAGCTTCATAACGTCCTCGGTCGGACCGTCGATCATGCAGTGGTTACGGTCAACGAAGGTAACAACGTTGGAAAGGTTGTAGTGGTTGATCGTCATGGCAGCTTCCCAGTTGGAGCCTTCGTCAAGCTCGCCGTCACCGGTGCAGACGTAGGTGATGTAGTCCTTGCCGAGAACCTTGGCGGCGATAGCGGTACCGGCGGCGATCGGAAGTCCGTGGCCGAGAGAACCGGTGGAAGCGTCAACGCCGACAACCTTGTTCGAGTCAAGATGGATACCCATCTTGGAGTTGGTGAGGTTGAAGGTCTTGAGCTGTTCAACGTCGTGGAAGCCGAGGTCGCAGAGAGTTGCGGCGTAGCAGACGCCGGCGTGACCCTTGGAAAGGATGAAGCGGACTCTGTCGTCCCATTTCGGGTCGTCACCCTTGAAGTTCATGTACTTGTGATAAAGTACGGTGAGGATGTCAAGGCAGCTCATGCCGCCGCCGATGTGGGCGGAGCCTGCCCAAAGGGTGGTCTGAACGGTCAGCTTGCGAAGCTCAAGAGCCTTCTTTTCAAGAGCAAGCCATTCCTGTTTTGAAAGTGGCATAATGTTTTCCTCCATAAAATTTTATGAAATATATGTGCATTAGCACATGGTTTCCAAAGATAAATACTATACTCGGAAAGCCCTCCGGTTTCCCATGCGGACTGAAGGTTCCGATTACCGTCAGGCTTTCCCGCAATTACGCATTACGCATT
>JALEYA010000079.1 GCA_022779945.1 Oscillospiraceae bacterium
GTGGAAACCGAAATAACGTCCGCCCGCTCGGTCGAGTTCGGACTCATAACCTGAACAAGCGTCGTATAGGCCTGTTCATAAAACGGATAGCAAAGCTGAAGCGAGATATACACGACGAAAAGAGACCAGAGCTTTGCGTTATAGCTCATCGAGTCAAACGGTAAAAGGGCGAATCCGGTTGTCAGTAAAACCGTCGGGATTCCCGCATAAAGAAGATACGGACGGAATTTACCCTTTTTACTTCTCGTGTTGTCGATAATCATGCCTCTCAGCGGTACAATCAGAAGATTTAACACCGTCGCAATCAGGCTTAAATTAACAAGATCGTCGTTTTTTAATCCCAAAGCCGAACCGGCAAGTAAGTTGGTTCCCGACAATCCGATATAGTACGCAACAGCGATGACAAACTTCACGCCGATACCGCCGACAGAATACGCCATAATCTCCTTGTACGGTATGTACCTGCCTTCAGGCGGCGTATTCCAGTGCGTTTTGACAGAGCCGACTAGTCCCTTGGCTTTTTCAACTAAATTCATCTCAACATCTCCTTTTGGGTAAGCCCTGACAATTATTCTACCATGAAACGAAGGCTAAACTCCATTCACTTAATGCATAAAAAAAGCCGGCAAATTTTAACTATATTGCCGACAAAAAAAGAGCGGCAAAAGCCGCCCTCTTGGTATGCAGTTTTTTACTTACTGTTTTGCGCCGTCGTCGAACATTTCGAGAGCCTTAACGGAAGCGGCAAAGCAGTTGGCAAGTCCTTCTTCGTTCATGTTGTCGTAGGTATCTCTTCTTGTGTGATAATAGGACTCAAGCTTGTGGTTCAGACCCGTAACGCCGGTGGCTCTGAAGCCTGCCTGTGCGAATGCTGCGGAATCGGTTGCGCCGCCGAGAGGAGGAACCCAACCCTTTTTGCACGGAATGTCAACCGCCTTGGCGGCTTCCATAAACAGGTCGGAAACGTCCTTGTCAGCCTTAACCGTACCGTTGAGGTCACGGTAGTTTGTCATCAGGAATTTCGGGTCATGAATCGTATCGTAAGAGAAGATAAAGGTCGGAACGTCCTTAAAATCGTCCTTATGCTGTTCGCACCACGCCTTGGCACCTCTCAAGCCTGCTTCTTCGGAACCGGTGAGAACAACGCCGATTTCAGTGTTTTCAAGCTCGATGCCCTCATCCTTGAGTGCCTTGAGAATGGCGATACCCATATAACAGCCGGAAAGGTTGTCGTTGGCGCCGTCAACAACTCTGCGGTAGTTGACCATGAAATAAAGACCGATGAAAAACGGAACAAAGAGAAGTCCCCAAAGACCGACTTTCGTCAGCGTGCTGTCAAGAGAAGCGACACCGAAGCCGACGCCGTTTTTGGCAACGTTAATAATAGCAAGAACAAGATAGAAGAACGCACCGCCGAAGCCGAGAAGAGCGTGACCTTCAAAGCCGACACCGCCGAGAGCGTAGTTAACGGGCCATTCCCATGCGGCGTCCGGATGACCGTTGAAGATGATTCTTCTCTTGGTTTCACCCTTGCACTTTTTGATGGCGGTAACGTTGTGACCGGTTTCTTCCTTAAAGAGCGGGTCAAGAAGCTTTTTATAAACACCGAATTCGGCAAGCACCAAAAACAGTCCGACTGCGATGGCAATAATCGAAACGATAGGGCAGAAGAAGTAAGCAACAACGGCGATAAGTACCAACGTCATGGTGTAATAAAGCCAGCCATAGAATGCGCCGGGATGCTCTTTGAAGGACTCAACCTCTGCGCTGTCGCAGCCGCAGTCCTCTTTTAAAACCTTCGCCATGTATTCACAGGCTTGATGTTCGCCCTTCGAACCGGGGTTTCTTTTTTCAAAGGTCTTGCAGATATGGGTGATTTCATCCACCATATACTTAGCTGCCCAGTTCTTTTTGTCAATGATTTTCTTGAGATCCATATAGTTTCCTCCCACTTAAAATAAAAAAATGAAGACATTCTCGCTCGTGGGAACGCCCTCGTCCTTACAATAAGATATGTTACCATTATGTTACAGATTTGTCAAGATTCTGCAATATTTTTATATGCTTTTCAGTTACTTAAAATAACGATATGTCGCCGAAAAAATATTAAAAATTATAAAAGCCCGATTTTTTCCCGATAACGCCGAAAATCGCCTCCCGATACTTGTAGATTTAAGAAAAATATGATATGATAATATGTCAAAGCATACTACTTTGCGAAAGGTTCAGGAATCCATGCTAAACGTTCTTTTTGTCTGTACCGGCAACACCTGCCGAAGCCCGATGGCGAGCGCAATATGCAACAAAATTGCCGAAGAAAAAAAGCTTGACATCACGTCGTCCAGTGCGGGACTTGCCGCTTTTCCGGGCGACGAGGCAAGCGCAAACGCCGTAAAAGCCCTTTCGGAGATCGGAATCGACCTTTCTACACACCGGTCACGGCCAATCAATCAATATCTGCTTGACGAAAGTGACTATATTGTCGGGATGAGTCCATCCCACATAAACGCTCTTTTGCCTTACACCGAAAAGGACAAGCTGCTTTATTTTCCGGGCAGTATTCCCGACCCGTACGGCGGCGATATTGAGGTTTACCGCAAGACGAGGGATACGCTGAAAAGCGGAATCGAGAAAATGCTGCCTTTGTTTTGTAAGGTAAAAATCAAACCGATGAGCGAAAAGACCGTTGATGCGATAGCAGAACTTGAAAAAGAATGCTTCTGCGTTCCGTGGAGTAAAAAATCTCTTTCAGACGAGCTGACGAACGACACCGCGCACTTTTTTGTCGCCGAGCAGACAGGAAACGTCATCGGCTATATCGGCACAAACATCGTCTCCGACGAATGTTACATCACGAACGTTGCCGTAACCGAAAGTGAGAGACGAAAGGGCGTTGCCCGATTGCTTCTTAAAAAAGGAGAGGAAACCGCAAAAGAGCACGGCTGCCGGTTCATTACGCTTGAAGCCCGGCGCAGCAACAAAGCGGCGATTTCGCTTTATGCAAGCCAAGGCTACAAGGAATGCGGTATCCGGAAGAATTATTACACCGATCCGGCGGAGGACGCAATCATTATGACAAAGTTTTTCAGTGAGGAATGAGAAAATGAAAATATTAGCGATCGAATCATCCTGCGACGAAACTGCCGCCGCTGTTGTGGAAGACGGAAGAAAGGCTCTTTCAAGCGTAATCGCTTCGCAGGTCAGCGAACATATCATCTACGGAGGGGTGGTTCCCGAAATCGCCTCAAGACGGCACGCGGAAGCCATCAGCGGTGTCGTCAGTCAGGCGCTGGAGCAGGCAAAACTGACTTTAAGCGACATTGACGCCGTTGCGGTCACCTACGCTCCGGGTCTTATCGGTGCACTTCTTGTCGGCGTCAACTACGCAAAATCACTCGCCTACGGTTCCGGGTTGCCGCTGATTCCCGTCCATCATCTGCGTTCGCATATCGCGGCAAATTATCTGACAAACAAAGAGCTTGAGCCGCCGTTTTTCTGTCTTGTGGTTTCCGGCGGACATAGCCATCTTGTCAAGGTCAACGACTACACCGATTTTGAAATCATCGGAAAAACAAGAGACGATGCGGCCGGCGAAGCGCTCGACAAAGCCGCAAGAAGTATGGGATTACCCTACCCCGGCGGTTTAAACCTGGATAAAATCGCCAAGGAAGGCGATCCGAAAGCATATCGTTTCCCCCACCCGAGGGTTGACGGTTCTCCGTTCGACTTCAGCTTTTCGGGACTGAAAACGGCTGTCATCAACACAATTCATAACGCAAAGCAAAAGGGAGAAGATCTGAATATCCCCGATCTCGGCGCATCATTCATGAACGCTGTTGTGGACTGCCTATGCGAAAACACCGAAAAAGCCGCCGAACAGTTCGGCTTTCAAAAAATTGTTCTTGCCGGCGGCGTCAGCGCCAATTCCGTTTTACGGCGGCGCATGAGTGAAATCTGTAAAAAGCACGGCTGGTCGCTTTTCATGCCCGAGCTTTCCTTATGCGGCGACAATGCCGCCATGGTCGGCGCACAGGGCTATTACGAATATGTAAGCGGAAACATCGCCGCGCTTTCACTCAACGCTTATGCCGGGCTTTCGATTGACGAAAAACCGAGAAACAAATAAATCCGTTTCCCGTTGAATATATAATTTTATGAAAGGAAGTGTTCTTCATGAATCACACAAAAACCACCGCAAAGATTTTCTTTACCGCTGTTGTCTTTTTACTTCTTTCTTTTTCAATGACAACATTCGCATCGGCAGAAGGAATCTCCGTATCCTCCCCCTCGTTCCACGCTGTTTCGGCAACCTCGCAGTCTGTCAGACTCTCCTGGAAAACGAACGACGAGGTCTACTGTTTCAAGGTTTATCAGCTCAACAGCAAGACCGGCAAATATGAAGAAATCTATAAAGGCAGAAACACCGAAATAACCGTCAGCAAGCTCACACCGGGAACGGAATATGTGTTTGCGGTACGAGCCTATATTATCGCCGACGGCAACACTTATAAAAGCAAGCTTGTCAAGCTCAGCTGCAACACGATCCTTGACACGGTAACAGGCATCAGCCAGAGCGAAACAACCTCGTCATCGCACAGACTTACTTGGAAAAGCGTCAAAGGCGCCGACGGATATATGATCTATTTTTATAACACCGAGAGCAAGAAATATGTTTCGATCGGTCAGACAACAAAAAACACCTGCAAGCTGACAAAACTTTCGTCGGCGTACGCATATACCTACAAAATCCGTGCCTTCTGTCTGAAAAAGGATTCCGGTAAGATTTACTCGAAGTACTCTTCCGCTTTTAGTGCCGTAACGCTTCCCGCCACACCCGCTTTATCCGCGTCCTCCGTCACAACAAATTCGTTCCGGCTCAATTGGACTCACACCGACGGAAGTGACGGATACCGGATTTACGAACGGGATCCCAAAACAAAAAAATACAGCCTGATTGCGGCTGTAAGAGGTATTAACTCGCTGAGCATATCTTCAAAAGCGCCGGCACAAAGCTGCTCTTATGTAATCAAAAGCTATGCAAAAATCAACGGAAAGGTCTATTACAGTGAGCTGTCAAAGCCTTTCACCGTTACAACCAAGCCGACAGCGCCGACCGCCAAAATCAAAGCGGACCTTCCCGGCAACGGAAATATCAAAGTTGCCTGGACAAGAGTCGACGGCGCAGACGGATATCTGATCTATACCTCCGACCGGAAAAACAGCGGCTTTGTTCTCAAGAAAAAGGTTTCCGCCAAGACGCTCGAATATACGCTTACGGGGCTTAGCACAAGCAAAACGACCTACATCAAAATCAAAGCCTTTGTGTCGGTCGGCAATCAGATGATATACAGCGAAAATTCAAAATTGATCGGCGCAAAAGCGTAAGCAGGTAAATCTATTATTATGTGCGATGATTCTGTATCTGTTTCTAGAGAAATTTAAGCTGTGCACCGAATAAAGTTCTATAAAAGGGTCAAAGCATTCACGGAGATTTTCTATGAAAAGAATTTATCAATCCATTGCTGATTTAGGCAAGCAATTCAAAGCCGATAAAATCGTTTTATTCGGTTCAAGAGCCAGAGGCGACAACCGGGAAAGAAGCGATATTGATATAGCCGTTTTCGGAGTATCAAAAGAAAAACAGCCTGCATTTATACAGGCTGTCGGAAGTCTCCCTACCCTCTTGGACTTTGATATCGTTTTCATTACCGATAATACAAATGAAGCCCTTATGAAAAATATAAGTCAGGACGGTGTGATTATCATGGATAAATTTACTGAAAAACTGAGCAAGTTTTCCGATGCAATAAAGCGTCTTGAAGAAGCCTTAAAGGAATATGATAAATATCAAATAACCTCTTCAAGAGACGGCGTAATTCAAAGATTTGAGTTTTGCACAGAGCTTGCCTGGAAATCAACAAGAGAATATCTGCTTGCTCAGGGATATGTTGACATCAACAGCCCGAAATCCGTTATGAAGCAAGCGTATGCAGACAACCTGATTGACGACGATCAGGCATGGCTTGCGTTGTTATATGCCCGAAATCTGACGTCCCATATATACGATGAAAACACGGCAAATGATATATTTGACGATATCAAAAACAAATATCTGACACTGCTTAAACAGTTGTTACGGAAACTGAGCAAATAATCCTCTGTCCGTAACCGTGAATAAAAGTAACGTAAACAGCGGATTTTACCGAAAGTCAGAAAAGATCAAAAAAATCCCGCAATCCCTTATCAATAAAGGAACTGCGGAATCTGCTGTGGTGATCCATCGGAGATTCGAACTCCGGACACCTTGATTAAAAGTCAAGTGCTCTGCCAACTGAGCTAATGGATCTTGTCAAACAGCAGTACCTATCATATACTATAACCCCAAAAATGTCAAGCATTTCAGACAAAAAAAGCCAAAAGATTTTAAAAGGAGCAACAAGATGATTCTGACAAATCTGCAATATGTCGACGGGAACTACGAAATCCGTCCCGGAGCGATTCACATTCGTGATGGTGTCATCACGTCTTTTCAGGACAACGGCGAAAAGGACAGCATGAGCATGGGCGGACTTCTTGCCCTGCCCGGGTTTATCGATATCCACACCCACGGCGGAAGCGGTGCCGATGCCTGCGATAAAACAAAAGAGGCTTATGAAACGCTGTCAAAGCATTACGCAAGACACGGCGTCACGTCCTTTTGCCCGACGACAATGACGCTTCCGGTTTCTCAGCTGAAAGAGATTTTCGAAGCCATCGAAAGCTATAAAGGCCACGAGCCTGCCGCCTATATCCAAGGAATCAACATGGAAGGTCCCTACGTTTCGAAGAATAAATGCGGCGCACAAAATCCCGATTATATCGTGCCGCCTGACGCCGAAGAATTTCTTGAACTGACAAGAATCAGCAAGGTCTGTCTTGTCGATGTTGCCCCCGAAACAAAGGGAGCTTTCGACTTTGCGGAAAAAGTCAGCCCGACCTGCGTTTGCAGTATTGCGCACACAGATGCCGACTACGGCACGGCAAAGGAAGCGATAGTGCACGGCTTTTCTCACGTCACGCATTTTTATAACGCCATGTCAGGTCTTACGCACCGTGCACCCGGCGTTGTCGGGGCTGTTTTTGAGGACGACACCGTCACGGCGGAGCTTATCTGCGACGGATTTCATTTGAGTCCGGCGGCGGTTCGTATCGCCTTTAAGGTTTTAGGCGCCGACCGCTGTGTCGCTATCAGCGATTCATTGAGCAGTGCGGACTTTCCCGACGGTGAATACATGCTCGGCGGTCAGAAGGTCATCGTCAAGGACGGTCATGCCCACCTTGAAAACGGTACGATTGCCGGAAGTACGGCGAACCTGTTTGACGAATTCCGAAACCTCTTGTCGTTCGGAATCGACTTCAAAACGGCTTTAAAGGCTTGCAGTGAAAACCCGGCACGGGTCATCGGAGCTTTTGACTGCTGCGGAAGCCTTGAAGAGGGAAAAAACGCCGACATCATCTTCGTTGACAGCGAGATGAACTTAAAGCACGTCTTTGTCAAAGGTAAAATGATTTTTTAAATGATTGAAAAAGACACAATTGTGTGATATGATGTATGAGATTTCATGTAAAACGAAAGGATTGATATAATTGAAATATGTTGTTGTACTTTGCGACGGTATGGCGGACTACCCCGTTCCGGCTCTCGGCGGAAAAACGCCGATGATGTGCGCAAAGAAACCGAATATCGACCGCCTTGCCAAAACGGCTGAAGTCGGACTTGTCCGCACGGTCGCCGAAGGGCTCAAACCCGGCAGTGACGTCGCCAACATGAGCGTTATGGGCTTTGACCCGAAAAAATATTACACCGGCCGTTCGCCGCTTGAAGCGGTCAGCATCGGTGTGAAGCTTTCCGACGACGACGTGACGCTTCGCTGCAACCTTGTCACGCTTTCCGATGAGCAAGCCTATGAGGACAAGACGATGGTGGACTACTCAGCCGGCGACATCAGCACCGCCGAATCCCGTGAAATCATCAAGTCCGTTCAGGAATTTTTCGGCAACGAGATTTACACCTATTACGGCGGCGTCAGCTACCGCCATTGCCTTGTTGTTCACGGCGGCACAACGGAGTTAGGCTCCATGACACCTCCGCACGATATCAGCGGAAGAGTTGTCGGCGAATATCTTTCAAAAAGCGAAAACGCCGCTCCTCTTATCGACATGATGAAACGAAGCTATGATTTTCTCATGAAGCACCCGGTCAACATCGAAAGAATGAAGCGGGGTGAAAAACCGGCGAACTCAATCTGGCTGTGGGGCGAAGGCAAAAAGCCCGGACTTCCGCTTTTCGAAGACCTTTTCGGAAAGACCGGTGCGGTGATCTCGGCGGTTGATCTGTTAAAGGGAATCGCCATTTGCTCGGGTATGTCAACGCCCGAGGTTGAGGGAGCAACAGGTTATATTGACACAAACTTCGAGGGCAAGGCCGAAGCCGCCGTCAAAGAGCTTCAAAGCGGCAAGGATATGGTTTATATTCATCTCGAAGCGCCCGACGAATGCGGTCACCGCAACGAGCCGGAAAACAAGGTTCGCTCCATTGAGCTGATTGACCAACGGGTTCTTCCGATTGTACTCGAAGAGCTTGAAAAATACGACGACTACAAGGTCATGATTCTTCCCGACCACCCGACACCGATTGTCACCAAAACGCACGCCGCCGACCCGGTGCCGTACCTGATTTATCAAAAATCGAAGCCGCAAACCGGCGTCGACACCATCAACGAGGAAACCGCAAAAGTCACCGGCGTATTCGTCGACGACGGTCCGTCGCTCATGCCGCACTTTTTAAATGACTGAGAAAACAAAAAATTTCACCGTAAAGAGCTTTTTCGTTCTTTACGGTGTTTTTTTACTTGATGCGTCTGTAAATATTCTCAAGTCTGCCGATTCTTCCGAACGACTGACTCATGAGCAGATTGATTGCAGGCCTCACCGGTTCACAGTCCGTAAACCGCAGCGCACTCCGGCAAAGCCTCGCTATGGCTCTGTCAAGAGCGATACTTCTTCGGATATAATCGAGATTGATATCGTTATCCTCCACAATCTTGCAGACGCTGTCGCTGTAACGGGCTAAGAGTGCGTTCACGCTTTGACCATATAGCCGATTCTGCCTGTTCGTATCGACTTCGCAAAAGCCCTCCACCTCACTGACCGCTTTGCTGTACGCCCGGCTTTCGTCCTCGGCAATAAGAGCAAAAGACTCAATAGGGAGATAGGTAGTAAAGCGTAAGATATTTTTTGCGTTTTCACCGACCGCCGCATT
>JALEYA010000091.1 GCA_022779945.1 Oscillospiraceae bacterium
CAGTCGGTGTCTTTAGCGATGAGGGTCCACCCGTTCCCATCCCGAACACGGCAGTTAAGCTCATCAGTGCTGACAATACTTGGCTGGAAGCGGCCCGGGAAGATAAGGCGATGCCGACACAAACAAAAACAAAGCCGCAGATAATCTGTGGCTTTTTGTTTTACTTCTTCCGTAACTGTCAAATCTATTATTGAGGTGATCTTTTATGGAAAACAAAGGCGGACGGCTTGTATTCATGCCTGATATCGAATATAAGGCATGGGTCAATCGGAATCGAAAGCTTCTTGACGAAATCATTAAAACTAAACAGGTTTCAACGGCGTGGCTTAGACAAGGGGAAAATAAAAGCTTCCTTGTCCGCTATTTCGGGGAATGCGGCTATAATATTACAATCGAATAACATTGTAAACGTCAGAAACAGAAGAAAGGATCGGTACGGGCTTCAGAACGCTTCATTTCTTATTGGGCTTTCGTACCTTGGTCGGTAATGATGAAAAACAAGACTTTGAAAAAAATCAATAAGAAAATTTCAAGAGCTTCACGCTTAATCAATCTAATCGCAACCGCAGTGGTTGTGGCGGTGACGGTGTATACCCTGATTCCGAAGGACGAAAAAATCACCGGCATTGACGAAAATCGCCTTGCCGAAGAGTTTATGCCGAAGCCGGAAGAAGCCACCTGAAAGAATGAAGAATCAGAAGATCCAACAGGAAGCGGATAAGATGAGAATAATACCATTTCAAGATCAGTTCCGGGATGATATGATTTTTATGATCCTTGAAGCAAAGAACGCATTGGGGCGAGTCCCCGGACTGAATGACGATCTACTCGATATCCAATCAAATTATTTTAATAAGGGCGATATGTTTTGGATCGCCGTTGACGAACAGAATCGCGTGATCGGAAGTGTTGGGTTTCACGCTGATATAACCGTTGCAAAGGCAGATTTACACAGGCTGTTTGTAAAGTTCAACAGGAAGCGTCAAGGTATCGGTTCAGCCCTATTAAGGAACCTCTGAATAAATCACAGCATAGGCTTTGATGCACAGCTTACTTGCATATTTTCCGCCATATCGCACAAAAACTGCTTGAAATCCGGTAGGATTCCTGCGCAGCTTTTGAACAATCTGACGAAAAATCTGACGGCGTAATCTGCACACCAGATTTAATCAGAGCTTCCTTAAAAACGGCAGAAGATCATTTGAAGGCTCGGCAAGTAAAAACAATATATGTTCACTTGGGAAACGGTGAGGAATGGTTTGAATCAAGGCTCTTTTATACGAAACATGGCTTCACGGAATATGCAACAGACAAGATGAAAAAGGAAATATAAGGAAATTGCGGCGGTGTTATCCGACCGCTTTTTTTGCAGACAACACTTGACATCGCCTTTTTCCGTTGCCTGAAACACGTAAAATCAAGCATTGACAGAAAAGGTCAGAATTTGTTATAATTAATTTTAATATTGAAGAAAAGAGGCAATTTTATGGCAGTATATATTCCCGACGGTTATTCGTCTCATCTTACAATCCGAGAGACCGAACAGGCCATCAAGAAAGTCAAGGATTTTTTTGAAAGAGATCTTGCAATTGAGCTGAACCTTACAAGAGTTTCCGCGCCCTTATTTGTCGACGCAAAAAGCGGTATGAACGACAACCTCAACGGAACGGAAAGACCCGTCGGCTTCGATATTTTCAGCGGTGAAAAGTTCGAAATCGTCCATTCCCTTGCCAAGTGGAAGCGGTATGCGCTGAAAAAATACGGCTTTAATCAGGGCGAAGGTCTTTATACCGACATGAACGCCATCAGACGCGACGAGGAGACGGACAATATTCACTCTATCTTCGTTGACCAATGGGATTGGGAAAAGATCATCAGCAAAGAGGAAAGAACCGTTGAAACGCTGAAAAAGACGGTCAAGCTGATCTATGCCGCCCTTCGTCACACCGAGTATTACATCACAAGAGAATACGACTTTATCGGAAGTCTTCTTCCCGAAAAAATTCATTTTGTAACAACCGGCGAACTTGAAGAAATGTACCCCGACAAGACGAGAAAAGAAAGAGAATATATCGCCGCCAAGGAGCACGGTGCGATTTTCCTTATGCAGGTCGGCGGCAAGCTGAAAGACGGCAAGCCCCACGACGGCAGAGCACCCGACTATGACGACTGGAGCCTGAACGGCGACATTATCGTGTATTATCCGATTCTTGACATGGCACTTGAGCTTTCGTCCATGGGAATCCGTGTTGACGAAACCGCTCTTTTAAGCCAGCTTCGGGAAAGCGGCTGCGAGGACAGAAAGGCTCTGCCGTTCCACAAGGCACTTCTTTCGGGTGAGCTTCCTTATACCATCGGCGGCGGAATCGGTCAGTCAAGAATGTGCATGTTCTTTTTGAGAAAAGCACATATCGGCGAGGTTCAGACCTCTTATTGGGACGAAGAAACGGTCAGATACTGCAAGGAGCACGGCGCGGTGCTGTTATAATCCGGCGTGCGAACCTATGGGAATTGTTGACCCCGACATTGATTCGGGAACGGTTATAATCGATATTCAAGCATGGGCAGTACTTGTTTTTCAATTAAGTACTGCCTGATTCGGCATTGGTGTCGCCTTGCGACCAAACTAAATTTTTCAGCTAAACTCACGGCTCGGGCACTCAGCTTTCAATTAAGTACCGCCTGTCCCGGGATTGGTGTCGCCTTGCGACCAAACTAAAATTTTCAGCTAAACTCACGGCTCGGGCACCCTGCTTTCAATCAAGCACCGTGCACCCCGGCATTGGTGTCGCCTTGCGACCAAACTAAAATTTTCAGCTAAACTCACGGCTCGGGCACTCAGCTTTCAATTAAGTACCGCCTGTCCCGGGATTGGTGTCGCCTTGCGACCGGCTGAGAGCGAATGAATAAATCACGGGCACGGCGACCACGACTGCAACCGCAGCGAACAGCAATAGAGGGAAACCGCAGAACGTGCAGATAATGCTGACAATTCCGCCGACGATCCAGAGCTTGCCGGCAAGGCGGTGCGTTTTGTTCCAGTTCTCTTCGTTTTTCAGCGTCCACGGGATTCTGATGCCCATGGTGCTGTTGGGCTTGCATTTGGGAAGATAGTTTCCGATAAAGACGAGCATCAGTCCGATAAGACATGGGACAATGACTTCGATTCTGACGTCGACGCCTTTTGACGCAAGCAGGGTCATCGGACAAAGAATCAGCGAAAGAGCAGGGATGAACCAATAGGTCATGGCGTCCAGTGCCTTTGAATAATTCTCTCTGCGCTTGTTGACCGAGGCACCGATATGACAGATCAGATGAAAAAGCGCAAGAAACACGGGCAGACCGAACACGGCAAACGGCTTCGGGGCAAAATTGTCCGCTTCTCCTGCCATATTCCAATGAATCGGCAGCCGGTCGGGTAAATCCTTGTACAGAATAAGCCCGAATAGGCACGGTAAAAGACAGACAGCGGCGCCGAGAAGTACGACCGGTTTATTTTTCATATTTTTCATAGCGATTCCCTCCGAACTGCGACAGCCAAAGCATCATTTCCTCAAAAACGGAAACGTTGATGTCGTAGTAAATAAAGTTTTTTTCCTTGGTTTCAAAAATCAGATCAGCCTTTCTGAGGACTGACAGGTGATACGAAACCGTGGCGGCGGTCAGGTCGAATTTCGCCGCAATTTCCCCGGCGGACATTCTGCCCGTTTTGAGATAGTCGAGGATTTCCCGCCGTACCGGGTCGGCGAGAGCCTTGAAGGTGTTGCCGAACGCCATAGAACCCCTCCTTTGCGATCTATTTCGAAGTCCTTCTAAATAGATTATAGGTGGGTGCGCACGAAAAGTCAAGGCTGTTTCGAATTTTTTCTAAATAGCTTCAGAGTGTAGACAAAGCCGTTTTTCGTATGATATAATTATTTCGTATGGCAACCTGATAACCCCCGCTGAAGCAGGGAACCGGTCTTTCCGTTCCTTTTTGCTTCAACAGAGATTACCTGGCAGCCGGCATTCCAAATAAATTTGAAGGAGAATATCAATGAGTGTAAAAGAATTGATTGTCAATGCCGGAAGCTCCTCTCTCAAGTATACCGTTTATCTTATGCCTGAGCAGGAGGTTCTTGCAAACGGAATCTTCGAACAGCTGACGACCCCGAAGCCGACCTTCACCCATAAGCTTCCCGACGAAAACGGCAAGCTTCAGAAGGTCATCGACAAAATGAGCCTTGAAAGCGGCGCAGATCATGCCGCGGCGTTCAAAAAGCTGATCGAAACCCTGACAGGCGAGGAGTACGGCGTGCTTTCTTCCATGGACGAGATCGCAGCCGTCGGTCACCGTGTTCTTCACGGCGGCGAAAAATTCAGCGGCTCGGTTGTTGTTGACGAAAGCGTCAAGGAAGCCATCCGCGAGTGTATCCCTTTAGGACCGCTTCACAACCCGGCAAACCTTGTCGGTATCGAGGCCTGCGAAGCCCTTATGCCGTCCGTGCCGCAGGTTGCGGTTTTTGACACCGCTTTCCATCAGTCCATCGCTCCCGAAGCGTATATGTACGCGCTTCCTTATAAATATTACAAGGAATACGGAATCCGCCGCTACGGCTTCCACGGCACGTCACACCGCTATGTTTCCAAGAGAACCGCTGAATTCCTGATGGACAAGTACCCGGGTAAGTATGACCCTGACACGCTTCGTGTTGTTACCTGCCACCTCGGCAACGGTTCGTCTCTTGCTGCCGTAAAAGGCGGAAAGTGCGTGGACACGACCATGGGTCTGACGCCGCTTGAGGGTATTCTCATGGGTACCCGTTCCGGTTCGATTGAC
>JALEYA010000214.1 GCA_022779945.1 Oscillospiraceae bacterium
TCCGAGCGTCGCACCGACTTCTCCGCCGATTCCGGGGCAGGTCAGACGATAGGCACATTTTTCAATCAGTTCACGCTTGCCGGCAATATAACCGCCGGTTTTGGCAATTCCGCCGCCGGGATTTTTAATCAGAGAACCGGCAATAATGTCCGCTCCGACCTCGGTCGGTTCCTTTTTCTCGGTCCATTCGCCGTAGCAGTTATCGACAAACACAACAGCGTTTGAGTTTTCCTTGGAAATTTTTGCGACCTTACCGATTTCATCGACGGAAATGGAAGGGCGCAGACTGTAACCGCGTGAACGCTGAATATACACCATCGCCGGCCGTTCACGCTTAACCGTTTCTTCTATCTTGTCGAAATCAAGTGTTCCGTCGGGCTTTAAATCCACCTGTTTATAAGTGATACCGAAATCACGCAGAGATCCTTCGTTGTTTTCATTGTCCGAAATGCCGATAACCGGCTGAATGGTGTCGTACGGCGTTCCGCTGACACAAAGCATCGTGTCTCCCGGTCTAAGAAGCCCGAACAGACCGACGGCAAGCGTATGCGTACCGCAGGTAAACTGATACCGTACAAGAGCATCCTCCGCCCCGAATGCATCAGCAAAAACACGTTCAAGTATTTCTCTGCCGCGGTCGGAATAGCCGTAGCCGGTCGATTCGGCAAAAACGCTCTCACTGACATGATTATCAATAAAAGCCTTCAGCATTTTCTGCTGATTATATTCGGTTATTTTATCTATTTCCGAAAACTCAGAAGCGCAAAGCCCTTTGGCTTTTTTGGAAAGCTCTGTTATTTTTTCGCTAAATTCAAACATCAGTATTTCCTTTCTATGTATGAAACCGTATCGTAAAACGTAAATCCGGTTTTCAGATAAAAGCTTGACGCCTTATCGTTAAGAGCGATGACATATACCTTTTTCCCTTCACCTGTCAGCTCATCGGCAATCGTTCGGACGGTTCTTTGACCAAGATGTTGTCCTCTTGCCTTTTCATCGCACGCAACACCACTGATAATCGCACCGTCGTCACATTCGGCGGCCGTGAGCGCACAGGAAAGTAAAATATCGTCGTTTGCAATCGTTTTCAGCCTTGCAAGACCTCTGCGGCTTCTGTACGTGAAATCGGAAAGCCAGCATAGATAAGCTTCTCTTTCAGCCGAAAAGGAGCCGGGAATCGAACGGGAAATCAACGCATAAACCGCCGACAAATCCTCGTAACCCGTCTGCGCCTTTTCGTATTCGGTTACAAGCGGCTGAGAATAATAGAACATTTTTTTGGAAAAATCCGCCTTAAAACCAAGCTTTTCGAGCGTATCGCCTTGTGCACACAAATCCGTAAAATCAAGAGCGTTCAGAAAAACCGAAAGCTCCGACACAAAAGCATCATCACGCATGATAACCGTCGCAGAACCACCGAAAAGGCAGACAGCACAGGTGATATTGCCGTCATTTTCGCCGAGCCAGAAGCGGACAAGCGAAGATGCCGTGCCATATGCCGAAAGCAGACAGCGCATTCTGACACCGAGCGCGAACGGACGACAGAATTCGGTGAATCGTTTTTCATCCTTTTCTTCGACGAGTTTAAGCATTGGCAAAATCCTCACTCAAAAGCTTAACAAGCGCATAACACGAAGCCATATCTCTTGTGTCGGCAACACTCGTGGCGGAATGGATATAACGGCACGGCAAAGACACCGTCAGCGTTTTGATTCCGGCATTAGCCTTATGAATCGCACCGGCGTCGTTTCCGCCGGCAACAGCTGTTTTCGTTTGTACCGAAATTCCGTTTTCAGCGGCAAGCTGAAACGCTTTTTTATAAAGCTCACGGCTGTAAATCGTTGATCTGTCCATAAATGAAACAACGGCTCCCTCGCCCTGACAGCACACACGGTCAGCACCGGTTACATTGGCAACATCGGCGGCAGTCGTCGCTTCGATGACAACGGCATAATCGGGCTTTATCGTATAAGCAGCGGCACCCGCACCTCGAAGTCCTACTTCTTCCTGTACGAGAAAAGCAAAATGCATATCATATTCAAGTTCACTTTCCAGCATTTTCAGCATGACACAGCAGCCGAAGCGGTCATCAATCGCTTTCGCCTTGATTTTGCTTTCACCGATGGGTTCAAACGCCGACATAAAGTAGGCCGCATCGCCGATTTCGACATATTCCTCGGCCTGCTGTCTGGAATCCGCGCCGATATCAATATACATATTTCTGACTTTCGGTGCTTTTTCACGCTCGTCGCTTTCACAAAGATGAACGGCTTTCAGCCCGATAACGCCCGGTATCTGCTTTTCACCGACGGTTACGTTTCTTCCGACAATTACCTTTTCGTCAATACCGCCGACACAGTCGAATTTTAAATAGCCGTCGTCGGTAATGTACGTTATGATAAAGCCGACCTCGTCCATGTGTGCGGTCAGCATGACCTTATTTTTCGGTCTGTTCCTGCCCTTTTTAAAGACTAAAATATTCCCGAGCGGGTCAACCTGATATTCGCATTTATCCTGAATCCGTCCGATAATATAGTTTCTGATATTTTCCTCTCGTCCTGAGGTTCCGTTCCGTTCACAAAGCGTTTTCAGTGTTTCAAGCATTCCCTTCACCGTCCGTTTCCAGAATAAATCCGGCAATCAGTCTTGCCGTATTTTCAACATCCTGTATGCTGATCACCTCAACAGGCGTGTGCATATTGCGAAGCGGAATCGACAGCAATGCCGTTTTCACACCGCCTTTTGAAATGTTGATATGATCGGCATTTGTTCCGGTTCGACCACTCATAACATCGTGCTGATACGGAATGCTTTTTGCCTTAGCGATGCTCACAAGCTTCTTCCCGAGTTCCCGATCCAAAACAGGCGAAAGACCGATCGACGGACCTTTTGACAGTTCGATGGTTTCCTCCTTCGGTGTTACGTTATCCGCACCGAAGCCGACATCAACCGCTATGGCATAATCGGCATCGCAGGAAAACGCACCTGTCTTGGCACCAAAGCCGCCAACCTCTTCCCCGCAGGAGAAAAGAACCGTCACGCGGACATTTTTGATTTTGTCATGAACCGCTTCAACAGCCTTTATGATTGCCGCCGCACCGCATCGGTCATCAAGACACGGGGACGCAATTTTATCGCCCAGAAGCGTAAGCTGATTGGCACAGATAACGACCCTGTCGCCGATTTCGACAGCCGCCTGCGCCT
>JALEYA010000101.1 GCA_022779945.1 Oscillospiraceae bacterium
TCCGTAGAACTGAAGCCGGTGCATGACACCCGGCCATACGGGAACATCACTTAAATAGGTATCGTACGTTTCATGCATATACACTTCATTTCCGCAAAACGGACAATGTACATCTTTGGTCTTGACCTGACTTTCAAAAAAACAATACGCTGCTTTTTTCATCGGGGCTTATTCCTATATGTGTCGTTTTGTACCCTTGACAACTTAATTCAACTTTGATATCATCAAAACAGAGCATAGATTGTTCCTCCTAATTGTTTTCTCGCAACCACAATTTTGGAACTTTCTATGCTCTTTTTCAATACCTTTTTTTCAATTTTATACACAAATCCGTGATGAAACTATAAAAAGACGATAAGGATGAAAATTCGACCCGGTTCTGAGAAACGTTTTATCATAAAAGGTATATAATATCCAAAAAGTGCGGTTCGAAAAGGACAAAATAAGCATGAAAAAGCATATGGATTTTGCCCGAGGCGATGTGAAAAGTCCGTTTTATGGTACATCAAATATTGTATAATGACAAAAATTGCAGGCTTTTTGTCAAAAAGCGGGCGATGAATTTCAGAGGTTCCTTAAATTTGAAAGGAGAGTTTTCATGGGACTGTTTGACGACTTGTTTGACTTTAACGGTGACGGTAAGACCACTTGGGACGAAGAATATCTCGCTTTCAAAATGTTTGAGGAATGTATAAAAGAACAAGAGGAAGATCTTAACGACGATTTCGATTCTGACTTGTCTGATGATGCCGGCGGTTCCGAAAGGTACGAGTGGCGATTGTACTGCGAGGACGGAACGGAATTCGGGGTTGATCCGGAAGATTACGCAACCGAAGAAGAATATGCACAAGCACTTAATGAAGCCAAGTACGGATGGCGTGAAAAATATGAAAGCGTTTCTGACACGGCGGTCGACCCGGAAGATTATGAAACGGAAGAAGAATATCGGGACGCAATGGAGGAAGAACAAACCGCGTGGCGGGATACCTGTGAGGATGGTGCGGCGTATGGTGTTGATCCGGATGATTTTGAAAGTGAAGAAGAATACGAAGAAGCACTTGACGAAGCCCGGGAACGAGCCGAAAACGGAGATATTCCGCTGGTTTTTTCCGTGGAATGTCCTGCCCTTGACAAACTTGATGAAATTAAAAAAGAAGATTTTCCGAACAAGCGTCGGTACAACGCAGCGTATACCCTGGCAAATCAGTTTCTCATTTACTGTGACAGTGACGATGAAAAGAAAGACAAAGCCTGCTGTCGGTTCATAGGGGATTATGCGGATACAATCCTTGCGGCCAATTATTTATCGCACGACAGCGGTTTTTTATATGCGCAGGCAATTAAGGATAATTTCACGCTTCCTTGTTCTCTGCCCGACGAAGATGAAACACGGGAAATGGGATTTTCTGCGGTTCTTTGCAAAATCGCAAAGCGGGATATTTCTCTTTCGCTGAAGATATGGTCCTGGTGCTTTGAGCAGTTTTGGCCTTACGCGGAATATGATGATTCGTGCGGCAATGATTTAAGTGCGCAGGTAATCTTGGAACTTTACAATTTTCCCGATGCGTACATAACAAGACTGGTTCACTATATGAGCGATAACGACAGCTTTTGTAATGCCTTCATAACGGCGGATAATGAACCGGAAAACAGCTTCCCCGAACTGATTGCACAGGCGATTCGGGAGGAATTATATAAAACGGCAAAGGTACTTTTCAAATCCGGACTTGAAAAAGCCGACGGCGAATGGAAAACGATAAATGAGCTTACCGACGGTGTTATCTATTGGTGCAAGAACGGCGAAGAGGTGGAATCCGTTGAATATTTCAGAGACGAGCTTCTGCCGTTGGTAAAAGCCGTGCCGCTCGGAATGGTGCAGGATGAAATTGCACAATGGGAAAAGGGGATTGATGCGTATATAGACCGCGTGGAAGATGAGAGTGAGCGATATGCGTACACGCGAAAATATGCATGGCGGAAAACGGTTCCGGACGGAAAGAAATACGACTTGGATCCGATTGATTATTTCACACGGGAGGAGTACCTTGCAGCGTTAAAGGAAGCAAAATACGGCTGGCGCAGATGGTACAAGGACAGCGAAAACTACGGTCTGAACCCTGACAGCTTTGAAACGCAGGAAGAATACCGCGAGGCTCTGGACACCAAAAGAAAAGAAGCTCGTCAGCAAGAGCAGGACGAAAGGCAGAAAGAACAGCTACTTGCCGAAGAGAAAAAAAGAAAAGAGTATGAGAACGACACAACAATATACACCTATTGCGGTGTGCTTCTTCCGTTTTCTTCCCATCTGTATTCGTTCCGGACAGACGACCGGACAATACAGATCGGCGATACGGTTATCATACCGGTCGGAGAAGAGGAAAAGGAAACGGAAGGCAGGGTTGTTTCGGTCGGGCAGTATACACGGCTTGCCGTGCCGTATCCGGTTGAAAAAACAAAGAAAATCATACGAAAAGCGCAGAAAGGGGCGAAATCCTGAGGCAACCTCTGAAACCATCCCGGCATTCGTCATAATGCTCAACGAATGCCGTCTTTGTCGTTCCCGATCCTTGAAATACTAAAATCCGACATCCTTTGTGCACTATGCCAAATGCCCGGAGTCTTTAGAGGTTGCCCTGAGTTGTGAAAGAACAGGAATTCGATATGATATCAAAGCAGGACTTGACGGTTCTGAGAAAACGGTTTGTTTGCCCGTTACCCGTCATCATCGGAAAATCCTCTTGACTTTTCGGCGGCAATATGGCACACTTAAAAAGAAAGGATGATTCTCATGCTGAAAGGAATACCGAAGATTATTTCACCCGAACTGTTAAAGGTGCTTTGCGAAATGGGACACGGCGACGAAATCGTGATTGCCGATGCAAATTTTCCGGCCGCGAGTATGGCAAGAAATCTTGTAAGAGCCGACGGAATCAGCGCTGTTCAGCTGCTCGATGCCGTTTTGACGCTGTTTCCACTCGACCAATACGACAGCGAACACTTTATATTGATGCAAAAGGTGCCCGGCGACACGGTCGGCACCGAGGTCTGGCAGGAATATACCGATGTGCTCAAAAAGCACAGCCCCGAAAGTGAACCGTCGTTTGTGGAACGGTTTGCTTACTATGAAAGAGCAAAAAAAGCCTATGCCGTTGTTGCAACGGGGGAGGAACGTCAGTATGCGAACATCATACTGAAAAAGGGCTGTGTAAAATAAGCGTTACGGGAGGAACAAATATGGATTGTAAAAAATGCGGTCTGCCCGTGCCGGACGAAAGCCGTTACTGTAACCACTGCGGCGAAAAGCTGACGGATGAAACCAATGAAGTTGTATCTTTGCCCGGAAAGGCGAAAAAAGAGGTCAGAAGCGGACTGCCTGTTGCTGCTTTGATTATCAGCGCGCTCTCAATGAACCTTGTGGGCATTATTCTTGCCGCCGTATCGCTTCTCAAGTTCAACAATTTTGAAAGAGCGACGCTTTTAAAGGAAACGGTTGCCGCAACACGGCTTTCCGCTTCCTCAAAGAAGCACGCTGTGGCGGCGATTGTGATTTCCGTTCTTTCTATTCTGTTTGTGTTCGCGTTTGCGTGTATGATGGTGATGACAATGATCAGAGAGCAGGATATCATGAACGATTTTTCGATGTAAATGGTTTTAGTATCCGATTAGTTGCCTATTTTAATGAAAATCGGGGCTGTCGCACTAAGCGAAGTCTCTAAGAAGTAAAAACCAACCGGGCTACCCTTTTTTCGGGTCGCCCGCTTGTTTTTTTGCTTCTTTTTGGGCTGCCTTAGCGCGACAGCCCCTGCACTGCTATACTCTCCGCCGTCGAATTCTGATGACGGTTTTTCTTTTTTCGGACAAAGCACTTAAATACGGGGCTGCCGCTCTTCGTTTTTCCGATTTGCGACAGCCCCTTTTCCTTGTTATACGGTGATAATTCCATATCCGGGCAACTCTTATGCTCTTTACCTGTGATTTTGGTTGCCTGCAGCTTTTCCTTTATATGTTGTTCCGACTTTGCTTTCACTAAGCCACACGGTAAAAAATGGGTTG
>JALEYA010000118.1 GCA_022779945.1 Oscillospiraceae bacterium
CCTTGACTTTTTAATTCAATTTTGATATCTTCAAGAAAGAGCATAGGTTTCTCCTTTCACGGTTTGTCTGAGCAACTACCATTTTGGAGCTTCCTATGCTCTTTTTCAATATTTATTTTTTATTTTTTGTTTATTCCCCAACTTTCCGTGAAGAGGCAAAAAATTCCGGCATCAGGACGTCGTTTTGTCTCTGTGCCGGAAGTTGATTGCCTTATGTTCCGTAAAGGACGGTTGTACGGATAAAGAATATGCTTGACGCAAGAAGAATCTGAGCGGCAAAGTAGGTCACAATATTGAAGATCTTCAAGGGGCGGTTTTTCTTTTGACCGCCGAAGAGAATCATGCCCAGACTGCCGTCAGACAATACAAATAAAACTGCGCCTAAAGCAACGGTTATGAAAATCATTGCCATGTGATCATTTGTGCCGTATACCGCTTCACCGATGCAGTAACGCAAAGCTTTTGCGAGCATGGCGCTGATGGTTACGGCGTACGCTAAAACGGCTATCATCAGCGGGTTGAATTTGATTTTCTTCAAAACGCCGTACAGAATAACGGCACCGACAAGAAGCACCACCGTAAGGATTTCGTACCAGGCAACGGCACCCGATGACGGATACGTTTCCCTGATTGCCTTTGAGAAGGCGTCAATGTAAAAGATGTGACCGATCAGGAACGCCAACCCGCCGATTCCGAAGAATATGATTTTGTCGGAGATGATATGTAAGAACAGATCGCCGATCCAGCCGAAAAGAAGACCGATAACGACCATTTTGGCGTACGGAGTGTGATTGTTACTGATTGCCATTGCGAGAAGACCGGCGGCAAAAAACAGAGCGGAACAGATGTTTTTATATCCGAACGACTTCCAGCATTTGTCGGGCCACGAGTACTTGAGAAACAACGGAACAAAGACAAATTCCAGGGCGACCGCAAGTGCAAATAAAATTTTCGGAAACATGATGAACCTCCTTTTGTCTCGAAAAGAAAAGGCTGCGGCCCGGTGGAAGCCGAAAGCGGCAGCCTCTTTAAATATTTACTTGATTTTTCCTCTGTGCTTCGCGTCAACAAGCGGTACGATATGAGGAATAATATTCGAAAAAGCGTTTGAAATGGCCTGCTGCTTGATTATGCCCTTGACCGACTCCTTGATGGATTCGCCCATGACCTGAATGGTAGGATTTGAGGAAGGCTGCATGGTCACGTTTTCACCGTTGAAAGTAAAGACCAGCACTCTTTCGGCAACCGCTTCAATCGGGCGGATGTGAATTTCAAGCTCGTTTTCGCTGTTCCACGCACCGATCGCGCAGGTGTTGTACGGTGTCTGACCAAGAACGATCTTGCTCCAGCGGTATTCGCCGTCCATGCCGATGTGAACCGAGTTGACTTCGTCGCCCTCGGACCATGTCATGACAAGCTCGTTTTCAAGCGGCTTAAAGGAAACGTTGCTGATGTTGCCGGCTTTGTCCTTTTCCATAAATACTGCCGGAAGGGGAATCGTGCTGACGGGGAAGCCGATGGTGTTGAGAAGAACGGTCTTGTTGAATTTAATGGTTTTGCCGATCAGTTGCTTTTCAACGAATGAACGGGGCTTGGCAGGTAATTTTTCGTATGCGGGAATCGAAAGCTTTACCGTTTCGGCGTTCTTGTCGTCGTCGATAAATGCTTTCGGAAAATGCGCCCAGACGACGTCTCTCATCAGCTGTTCGAAGATTTCACCGGCCGTCACGATAACGCAGGCGTCAAGATCTTCAAATACAATGCCGAACTGGCTGAACATACCGTCTGCACGGTAGGAGTTTTCATATCCGCCGTTTCTCCAGAAGCAGTAGCCGTAACCCTTTACGCAGTCGATCTCTTCGCTGGTTACACTGTTGTCGGCGTGACATTTGGTGGCTTCCTTGACCCACCATTCGGGAATGACCTGCTTGCCGCCGAATTTTCCGCCCTGCTGATAACAAAGGGTAAATTTGGCAAGGTCTTCGGTTCTGATCATCATGCCCCAACCGCCGGTTTCAATGCCGCGCGGGCAAGTTTCCCAGAATGGATCTTCAATTCCGAGCGGCTCAAACAGTCTCGGCTTGAGGAAATCCATCACGCTCATGCCCACTTTTTTGTGGATGATACAGCAAAGAAGATACATGTTTTCACTGATGTACAAGAATTCCGTACCCGGCTCGGAAACCCAGGGACTTGAAAGAATATCGTGGAACCAGGTGTCCTTTGTGCGGTCAAGCATGGGACTTACCTGAAGACCGCTGCGCATGGTGAGAAGATCCTCGACGGTCATTTCTTCAAGATACTTGTCGGGCTTGCGCTTTCTGGCTTCCGGGAACACATCGACAAGCTTTGTGTCGAGGTCAAAATAACCCTCGTCTATGGCAAATCCGATTGCCGTTGAGGTGAAGCTTTTGCTGACCGAATACATCATGTGCTTATACTGCGGCCCGTACGGCTCCCTGTACGCTTCGCAGGCAACCTTGCCGTGACGGATAACCATGATGCTGTGAAGTTCTTTTCCGAGCTCCATGCAGTGATCGATAAACGCCTGAACCTCTTTAGAGGAAACGCCTACCGATTCAGCTGTCCCGGCTCTTTTCAATGAAGTTTTTTCGATTACTGACATTTTTTCTCCTCCGTTTGAATAAAATCAATGCGTTTTCCCTTTCTCCTTTTTTCTCCGGGGCTTGTGCATTTTAAAGACATAGATTTCTCCTGCAAGAAGAACCGCTCCGACCAGGATCGCGGCAACGATTTTTCCCGCAGTGATATTGAGACCGCCTTTTTGGATGTCGCCGCTTGCATGAAAAGCAAGATTTTTCATGCTTTCATTCAGGAGCGAAAAGGCACTTTCGGTTTCTCCTAAGGAGCTTTTGCCGTCTTGTAATACGGTATCGGCTTTGGTAAGCGCCGTTTGTAAATTCTTTGCGCTGACAGACGAAAGCAGAGCGGTATCGGTACTTTTTGCCTTTTGATAAAGCGAGGAAAGACCGTCTCTTGCTTCTTGCGACGCTTTGATATAGTTGACAAGCGAAGCAATACAGTTCGTTTCGATCGCCGAATATCCTCTTTCGATCATTTCGTCCCAACCGACACAGCTGTCCGCTCTCTGTCCGCAAAGATCGGGACTGTACATGGCGGCAATTGCTCTTGTTTTGCCGCTTGCGGAAAAGCGGTTTGTAACAAACGAGCCGAAAGAGACGTTAAAATAGTTTTTGCTTTGATATTGAACAAGCGGTTGTCCGTTTTCCTGAAGGCGCTCAAAATGCGAGATGGCATTAAATACTATGTTGGCTTTATACACGCCTATTACAAAAAGTCCGGGATTTGCTTTTGTCCATTCGGCAATTTCCTTTGACGATGCGTCGGTGCGAAGAAGGATACGGTTTTCCTTGCCGAGCTTTTTTAAAAGAGTATAGATGTCATCACGGAAAGACCAGGCATTGTCGAGAATCAAAAGACTGTTATCAACCGTGTTAACAGCGTCTTCAAGAGTTGGGATTTTATAATCGCTGACGGCTTTGTCAATGCTGTAAAGCGAAAGTCCGGAAAGTGCGGAAAAATCAAGTTCATTTATACTTGTTTTATCGGTCTTGCACACCTGTGAAAGCGGAACGGACGTGTCGCAAAGGACAAGAACACCGTCCGCTGTTTCGCCGACGCTGACACTGATGAGGTCTGCGCCGATTTTTTCGGCGCTTTTGACCGCTTCAAGCGAATTTTGGGGGAAAGATGCGGTGTCACCTCTGTGAGAAACAGCGAGGATGCCGTTTGCATCGGTAAGCTTTTCTTCGACCGGACGGTCAGCTGCGAAAGCGGTAAGCCCGAAAAGGGACAGAATAAACACAACGGCAAAAGCCGCAAGGGATATTTTCGTTAAGTTCTTCATTCGAGTAATTCCTTTTCTTTATATATGTTATCATATCACTTTTTTCAAGAATTAGCAACAATTTTCACGAAAAATCCATAGAGCATCAAAGCTTTGTATTTGTTGTATACACAAACAGTAGGCTTTGTCGACGAACAAGAGTTTCAATTATGAAAACACAGGAAAAATGACAAAGCTTGAATTGCCGTAAAACAAACCTCAGGCTTTTTCAAAGACTTTTTTCAAAGACGAATAATTATTTTTCGATACCCTATTGACAAACGGATAATGCGTGCTATAATGATACAGAACGTAAGGTTCAGAAAATTAAATCTTCAGGGCGAGGTGAAATTCCTCACCGGCGGTAACGGAGAAATCCGAAGCCCGCGAGCGAAAGCTGATTCGGTGCAATTCCGAAGCCGACGGTACAGTCCGGATGAAAGAAGAAAGAATAGTGTGTTTTTCGCGCCCATAGTGTTTGACTATGGGTGTTTCTTTTTCGCTCTGGTAGGAAAGGTGATCAAAATGAACAACACAAAAACCAAAACTCCGCTCACAACGACGGAAACCCCCAAGGCAAAAAACGAAAAGCTTGTCAAAGTCGTCACGATTGCGATGCTTTCGGCGGTAAGCTTCGTGCTTTACCTTCTTGAGTTTCCGATTCTTCCGAGCATGGGACACCTAAAGCTTGACTTCAGCGATATTCCGGCTCTTCTTGCCGGTCTGATGTTCGGCGCGCAGTGGGCAGTACCGGTCGAACTTCTCAAAAACGCAATCGAGCTTCTTGTCAAGGGCATGGGCACCCAGATGGGCTTCGGCAATCTGATGAACTTCATTGTCGGCTGTGCCTACATCGTTCCTTTCTGCCTTCTTTATCAGAAGCTCGTCATCAAGGAAAAGAAAAAGCCCGTTGCTATCGTTATCGCAAGCGTTGTCGGCATTATTTCGATTATTGCTTTCGGAATCATCGGCAACTACTTTATTGACCCGCCGTTCTTCAAGTACTTCCTCGGTATCGAGCTGACAAGCGAAACCTTGTGGCCTGCCATCTGGTCGGCGACTGCTCTGAACGCGATCAAGGGCACTATGCTCAGTGTCGTCAGCTTCCCGATCATTTTAGCGCTTGTCGACAGACTGAAAAGAGCGATGAAAATGTGAGAACATTACGGTTTTATGAACGCAGTTTTAAACTGTATTATTCTTTCTTAAAACCGCTTGACATCGGACATAAAACGAGTATAATATCATTTGAAATTGAATAACTTTTTCCTTATTAAGAGTAGTGGAGGGAACAGGCCCTTTGAAGCTCGGCAACCTGCGAAAGCGTGGTGCTAAATCCTGCGGTATTAAGGTAGACCGAAAGATAAGGCTTATATCTGCGGTCGCTTGCGGCCGCATTTCTATTTTGATTACTATTACGAATGAAAGGAAAACCGTAAAAATCCTGTTGACTGCGGTTGAAAAACTACTATGTCGAAATTTCTTTTTACTTCCGAATCGGTAACCGAGGGACATCCCGATAAAATCTGTGACCAGATTTCCGACGCTGTTCTTGATGCTATTTACGAAAAGGACAACATGGCAAGAGTTGCGTGCGAAACCACCGTTACGACCGGTCAGGTTCTTATTATGGGCGAAATCAGCTCAAGCTATAAGCCCGACGTCGCCAGAATTGCAAGAGAAGTCATCTGTGACATCGGCTATGACGACGGTGCAAAGGGCTTTGACGGCAACAACTGTGCCGTACTTGTTGCTCTTGACGAGCAGTCGGGTGATATTGCGATGGGTGTCAATCAGTCCTATGAATTAAAGGACGGAGAAAACGAGGATTACAACCTCAACGGAGCCGGCGATCAGGGTATGATGTTCGGCTTTGCGTGCGATGAAACGCCGGAGCTGATGCCGCTTCCGATTTCGCTCGCCCACAAGCTTACCAAACAGCTGACAAAAGTCAGAAAGGACGGAACGCTTTCCTATCTTCGTCCCGACGGAAAAAGCCAGGTTACGGTCGAGTATGTCGACGATAAGCCTGTGGCTGTGACCGCCGTTGTCGTTTCGAGTCAGCACAGCGCCGATATCAGCCTCGAGCAAATCCGTGAGGATATTGAGAAATACGTTATCAGACCGGTCATTCCTGCCGGGCTTTTACGGGACGACACGAAGATTTTTGTCAATCCGACCGGACGCTTCGTTATCGGCGGACCGCAGGGTGACAGCGGACTTACGGGAAGAAAAATCATTGTTGATACTTACGGCGGTTATTCCCGCCATGGCGGCGGAGCCTTCTCCGGTAAAGACCCGACAAAGGTTGACCGCAGTGCAGCGTATGCGGCAAGATACGTTGCGAAAAATATCGTAGCCGCGGGTCTTGCTTCCAAGTGTGAGGTTCAGCTCGCTTACGCAATCGGCGTGGCACACCCTGTTTCGGTCATGGTGGATTGCTTCGGTACGGCTGTTATCGACGAGGAAAGAATTTCCGGAATTGTCAGTGAGGTCTTTGACCTTCGTCCGGCGGCCATTATTGATATGCTTCACTTGAGAGCACCGATTTACCGTCCGCTTGCTTCTTATGGTCATGTCGGACGTGAGGATCTTGACGTACAGTGGGAGAAAACCGATAAAGTTAAGCAGTTAAGGGAGCTTGCCGGAATTGAGAACGCCTGAAGAAAAATCACCGCTCGGATATGAGCTTGTCAAGGTGATTGATACTGTTCATAATAAAAAAGAGGCCGCCGTTGTCAACACGCTTTCGTGCTTCATTATTGTTCTGATGATTCTGTTCGGAGCATTTTTGTTTGGGTTTGACCGACTTGAACGGATGCTGACAAGCAACGAACCGGGCGTTCTGAAATGGTTTCTGTTCCGGATCGTCGTGATTTTAGTGATGGCGGCTGTCTATGTGGTTTTGCACGAAGGGGTGCATATTGCGTTTATCAAACTGATAAAAAAGGGCGTCGCGGTGAGCTTTCGCTATAGATTCTTATACGCAACGGTCGGCTGTGATGAATCTTTCTCCAAGGTCGAATATTTGCTGGTGTGTGTGGCGCCTGTATTGATTCTCGGCGTGATTCTGACGGTATTATGTATCGCTGCGCCCCTGCAGTGGCAGTGGACGATTTATATTATTCAGGTCCTCAATTTTTCAAGTGCCGCCGGCGATATCTTTATTTTCAGTATTCTTTCAAGAATGCCGAAGAATGTTCTGATCCGTGACAACGGTGTTAAGATTAACGTTTACGCAAGCACAGAATAGAAATGCAATTCAATTCAGGGACAGTTCTGAAAATACAGGACTGTCCTTTTTGCTTTTATCAACTTCACCTCCGCTTTGTTTTTCTCATATAATTGAATGAGGTGATTTGTCGTGCTTTTGGAATTTTTAAGCGCGCTCGGAGTCGTTTTTCTATTTTTGCTGATTTTTTTGATCTGCACGGTTTTATTATGCCGCCTTCTTGCATCGGGAGAAAAGGACGTTTTTTTTACCGTGATCCCGGGCTTTGAAAACGACGAACGTCTTGCTCAAAAAGTGTTTACCGCATATATTCAGACAAATCTGCTTGCTGTTTGTAAAAGAAGCCGGCTGATCGTTCTTGATCTGGGTGTCAGCGAGGAAATCAAGCGTGAATGTTCGGAAATTCTCGGAGGACATGAAGTGCTGTTTTTAACAAAAGAAGATTTGGGAGAACTTGTTGACGTCGGATGTTGAAACGAAAGATATTTTGTAGTATAATCTACTATATATTTTGAATTTAAGGGAACGTTTATGAAATACGATGACGATAACGTGACAATGATAAAAGCCTTTGTCGAAGGCATTGTGTACCGCAACCCCGAAAACGGCTACAGTGTGTTGGATATGAGTTGTGACGGCGAGCTTTTTACGGCTGTCGGTCTGATGTCAACCGTCTGCGCAGGTGAGGAGCTGACCATGAGAGGCGAGTGGACGGTCCATCAGAGCTTCGGCAGACAGTTCAAGGTAGAAGCGTTCGAAAGAAAACTGCCGAAATCGGCTTCGGATATGCTTCGCTATCTTTCGTCGGGTACGATCAAAGGCGTCGGTCCGGCAACGGCGATGAGAATTGTTGACCGTTTCGGGGAAAAGACCTTTGATGTGCTTGAAAATTCACCGCATGAGCTGGCTTCGATCAAAGGAATTTCGGAAGATAAGGCGAAATCAATCGGTGAGAGCTTCAAAAAGCAGTTTGCCGTCCGGGAAGTCATGATCTATCTTGAAAAGTACGGCATGACCTCAAGCGAATGTCTTGCCGCTTATAAGGCGTTCGGGGCAAACGCCGTGGAACGGATCAATGAGAATCCGTATATCCTTTGCCGTGAATGTGTCGGCATGAGCTTTTTACGGGTCGAAGAGATTGCGGAGAACTTCTTCAAATCCGACCGGAACCCGATTTTAAGGGAACGAGCCGGTGTGGTGTACATCGTTAAGCATAACCTCGGAAACGGTCACACCTGTCTGCCGAAAAAGAAGATTTTGACGCCTGCGTGCGAGCTTTTAGGCTGTGACAGCGAAGAAGCGGAACGGATCATCGACGATCTTGTTGACGATAAAGAGCTTGTATTGCGCTATCTTGCGGGAGAACCGTTTTTGTTTCTTCCGGGAATTTATAATGCCGAGAAAAATTCCGCCGACCGGATTAAGGTGATGCTGAAGTTCCCGGCCCCCAAGGGCAGACCTGTTGAAGCGGATATCGACGAAATCGAACAGCAAAAAGGCATCAGATTCGAAGAAAAACAGCGGGAAGCGATTCTGACTGCCGTCCGGGACGGTCTGCTTGTTCTGACGGGCGGCCCGGGAACGGGAAAAACAACGACACTCAACGGTATTTTGGAGCTTTTCGAAAAGCGTAAGCTGAAAGTGCAGCTTGCCGCGCCGACGGGAAGAGCCGCACAGCGCATGAGCGAGGTTACCGGCAGACCGGCAAAAACAATACACAGGCTTCTTGAGGTGGTCTGGGGTGATAACGACCGCCAGACTTTTTCGCGGAATATGAGCAATCCCATTGAAGCGGACGCCGTAATTGTGGACGAGCTTTCCATGGTCGATGTTCAGCTCTTTTGGGGACTTCTGGATGCGTTGCCGCTCGGATGCCGTCTTGTGCTTGTCGGCGACAGCGATCAGCTTCCGCCCGTAGGACCCGGAAATGTGCTTCACGATATCGTTGACTGCGGTCTTTTGCCTGTTGTCAAGCTGACAAGAGTGTTCCGTCAGGCACTCGAAAGTCTGATCGTCACCAATGCCCACCGGATTGTCGAGGGTGAGTATCCCGAACTTGGTATTACCGACCGGGACTTTTTCTTTCTGAAAAGGGAGAATCTGTTTTCCGCCGCCGATACGGTAGTTCAGCTTTACTCGAGCCGGTTGCCGAAAGCCTATGGCTATAATCCGATAACGGACATTCAGATCATCTGTCCGTCCAAAAAAGGTGAGCTGGGTACCGTGAACCTCAACCGGGCGCTTCAGAAGGTGATGAATCCGCCGTCGTCGGAAAAGGATGAATTTGAATTCGGTGCAAGGGTGTTCCGTCAGGGCGACAAGGTCATGCAGATCAAGAACAATTATGATATTGTCTGGACAAAGGGTAAGGACACCTCATCGGGCATTTTTAACGGCGACATCGGGACGATCCTGACTGTCAATCACAATACCCGAACCATGAAAATCCTTTTTGACGATCGGACGGCGATCTATCCGTTCGAGAATCTCAAGGAGCTTGAACACGCGTATGCCGTTACGGTTCACAAAAGTCAGTGCAGTGAATTTGAGGCGGTTATCATGCCTGTTCTCGGTGTTCCTGCGCAGCTTTGCTACCGGAATCTGCTTTATACCGCTGTGACACGAGCCAAAAATAAAATGCTTCTTGTCGGTTCAAAAAGTCAGGTGGAACAGATGGTTGACAACTACAAGGTCAACTTACGGTATTCGGCACTCAAGTTTTTTCTGACCGAGGACGACTGAAAAGAGGGCGTAAAATGAGGCAAAACCGTTTGATGAGACTGTTTTTTCCGAAGAGATGCCCGAACTGTAAACAGATTATCCCGATTGACAGAGATTTCTGCCCTTGTACCGGGAACAATGTTACCGGAATCGGTGCCGATTTTTGCGAGCACTGCGGACATGAAGCCGATAACTGTGTATGCGGCGGTAAGTATTCGGCTTATTTTGAACATCTTGCCGCGCCGTTTGTTTATTCGGGAGCGATAAAGTCCCGCCTTTGCAGCTTTAAGTTTTACGGTGAAAAAAGTGAAAGCAGGTTTTTCGCTTCCCATATGAGCGTGAAATTCAGTGAAGCCTATCCGCTTGTCAAGCCGGATATCATCACCTATGTGCCGATGACCGATCGTGCGCAAAAGAAGAGGGGCTACAATCAAAGCCGCCTTTTGGCGATGGAGCTTTCCAAGCGGCTTCTCGTGCCTTGTGATGCGCTGCTGGTGAAGCAAAAAGAGACAAGCCGTCAGCACGATCTTTCCGCCGAGGAGAGAACCGGAAATCTCATCGGTGCATTCGGGCTTGCGGATGGGGCGGAAACGGCCGGAAAAACCATTGTTCTCTGCGATGATATCAAGACGACGGGCTCAACGCTTTCGGAATGTGCAAAAGTCCTGAAACAAGCAGGAGCCAAAGACATTTACTGCCTTTGTGCGGCAATTTCGGATTATTCCCCGGATCTTCACTTTTAGCGCCTTGACAACGGCGGCATTTCATAATAGAATAACATAAGGTTTTTTAGGAGGTGACAGCTGTGGCCGGACTTGATGTCGGAATCGATCTCGGAACGAGCCGTACGACCGTTTATATCAAAGGCAAGGGCATTGTTATGAGTGAAAGCACGGCAATATGCTATGACTCGTACACAGACGAGGTTATTGCCGTCGGAAACAGTGCCGGGCAAATGCTTGAACGGATGCCGGACACGGTTGAGCTTTCTATGCCGATCAAAAACGGTGCGATTGCCGATTTTTCGGTTGTTCAGCAGCTTCTGACGCTGATTATCGAAAAAATCTGTAAAAACCGGATTTTCAAACCGAACGTGATTATCAGCACACCCGCGGGTACAACGGCACTTCAGAAAAAAACGATCGTTGACGTTGCCTGCGCATCGGGTGCGGGCAAGGTTGCGCTGATTGACGAACCCGTTGCGGCGGCACTCGGCGCCGGTATTACAATTGAAAATCCGCACGGAACGATGGTCGTTGATATCGGAGCCGGAACGAGTGATATTGCGGTAATCACGATGGGAACGATTGCGGTTTCTTCCACCTTTCCCGTTGCCGGAGACAAAATGGATGAAGCGATCTGTCAATATCTCAAGCGTGAGAGGGACATCGTTGTCGGAACGCCGACCGCAAGGAAAATCAAGCATATTGCCGGCTGTGCCTATCTTCCCGGTGAGGAAATTGAAATGGCTGCCAACGGAAAGAATTATATTACGGGATTACCCGAAATGTTTACCGTGACTTCAAGTGAGGTTTATCTTGCGATGCGTGAATGCATCGAGAGCATTATGGAAGAAATGAGAAGGGTTCTTGAGCAAACACCGCCCGAGCTTTATTCGGATATATGTCATGAGGGCATTTATCTGACCGGAGG
>JALEYA010000141.1 GCA_022779945.1 Oscillospiraceae bacterium
CAATCAGAACAAGAGATTCGAGTGCCGGATTTGCGCTGGGATGAAATCAAAGAAACCCTTACCCAAGTTCTTGACTTTTCTCAGCCACAGGTCAACCCGGACCTGATCCGCAAATTCGTTTCTAAGATCGTGCCTGATGGAAAAAACCATTTCCGGTGGTATATGAACCTTGACGGACACGATACGACTTCGCTTGATGTAGTAACAGAAGGTCGAAAGAGCAATGCGGTGGTTACTTTCGACAGCGGGGGCGATAAGCCCCCTTTACATACCGGTGATGTGATTACAATTTCTCAGTTAAAGGAGAAAAAATCATCCACACTATCTATACTGCACAGGCAGCGATTGCCGGTAAATAAGAACCCGACCCATCACGGAATCAGAGATTCCTATGGGACCCCGGAACCTTGTTGCTGACGCAAAAAGCTACTTCAAGTTTGCTGAATTTACCTTGACGGTCGAGGACGCAAAGAAATATGTCTATTCTTTGTCCACGAAACGCCGGGTGTATAATTGAACCGATATTGAAGTCAGGCTTTATATCGAATAATGAACTCCGTTTATCGAGAAATCGGTAGACGGAGTTTTTGCGTGTTAGCTTGATTGAAAATTGAGAAAATGATAGAATTGGTTCAGTAAATCGGATATTGACTTCATTTTTGTTGATTTGTATGGAGGACTGAGATACAGATGTATATAAATTTTTTACTTTCGAGAATTAGAAATGGATGGAGATGCGGTTTTTGGCATTTTTGATGCTCCTGATTTAGATGTGAATTGCAGATTTCAATATAATATTGCAACACATGAATATCATATTTGGAATAGCAATAAACCGGAAGAGGAGATTGTCCCGATTCCGTTTTATTGGCTTGATATGAAATTGGAGGAAAATGGTGTGTTAATGAAGACGGAATGCAAAATCGGCTATTAGTTTAAATCAAACACCAATTGTAATAGTCCATTTCCGATTTATTGCTATTTCAATATATTCTACACATTCGTCAAAACACAACACTCCTTGTAAACCGGTATTTTCCAAATACGAGAAGATCCTTTTGACAAACCGAAACGGTTGTTGTATAATTAATGTAAATATTGTTACAAAGGAGCTTATCAAATGAAACTCAAAAAAATTCTTGCCGTTCTTCTTGCGGCGGTATGTGTTATGTCAAGTCTGGTGCTTTCTTCCGGCGCAGTTTCTATTACGAGCGGAAAAAATGCTTTACTGAAAACTTTCACAAACTCAGTCGCTTCAAACGGCTATGATTATCTTGCTTTTTCACCGAAGAAGGGCGACAATGATACGCAGAAATATCCTCTCATGGTGTGGCTTCACGGTATGAAGTCGGGTCAGAAACCGGGAAGTCAGCTTCGATTGTATGGTTTCTCAAACTGGGCAAGTGATGAGTATCAGGCTCGTTTTGTTCAGGGTGGCTGTTATCTTCTTGCGCCCCGTGCATGCAATGCGACAAATAACTGGGATTCCACCCTTGCCTCTAATCTGAAAAAGATTATTGATGAATATCTTGAACGGAACAAAGAAAACATTGACACTTCGAGGATTTATATCGGCGGTTATTCAACAGGCGGTGTCATGGTGTGGACGATGCTTTCAAGATATCCCGGCTTTTTCGCCGCCGGTCTGCCTCTCGCTTCCATCACACAGCCGGCGACACTTGAGCTTGAAAATTTAAGGGACACTTCCGTCTGGATCATGTGCTGTGACATTGACAATTATGTAGGCGGCAGAACAACTGCGGCAAGAGAAACCTTCAACTATCTCAAGTCGATAACACATCGAAAGAGCGGTATCAGAATGACCAACATGACAGAGGCCGTGCTTGCAAACGGAAAGAAAAAAACAGAAACCAAAAACGGTCAGACTGTTGTTGCAAGTGATGCCGAGCATTATGTCTGGGAGGCTGTTACGTATGATATGCATATGACAGACAGAGTGACGCCGTATCTTTATGCAACGACTGTTGACGGGAACGGTCTGACGATCAATTTTGATGATCCGGAGCAGGGTGTAATTTCCTGGCTTTGTCAGCAATCAAACGAAGAAAGCTCCGAAAATCAGTCAAGCGGCTTTTTCGCACGTATTGCCGCTTTTTTCAAAAAGCTGTTCAGCTTTTTTCTTGCACTCTTTAAATAATGCATCGAACTCCGTTTATCGAGTAATCGGTAGACGGAGTTATTTGTTCCCTAAAACATTAAACTTATTAATTCATATTCGGCGACACTTGTTCACAAATAGTTAATATTTTTAATTTTTAGTCTTAAATCTATTGCAATGCCCCTCAGCTTTTGCTATGATATAAACGGAACCGGCATAAGTGAATGCCGGGAAACTTTAACCGAAAGGGTGAATTTTATGAAAAAGGTAATATCCGTACTTTTGTGTGTCCTTCTGATTTTCGGTGTTATGGTGCCGATGTCAGCCTTGGCGGCAGATGATTACAGCTTGATTTACACCTATTCCGACATTCAGGCGAATAAATCAAGCTACGATTTACGCTACGGAACAAACTCCAACCATATCGAATGGCAATGGCTTCCGGGGTATAACGGCGGCAGAATCGTTTACCTTGCCCGGAATGAATATGAGGGCTTTCAGGTTTACTTTTACGAAAAATCCGCAAGCGGAAGAACCCTCGATATTTCCGTATCTCCGTTTCTGAATGCAAGCGGCGAAGAACTCTCGGCAAAGGTC
>JALEYA010000144.1 GCA_022779945.1 Oscillospiraceae bacterium
AAAGAAATGCTTACGGTTACAAAAACTTCAAACGATTCAGAAACCGGATTTTACATATCTTCTCTCATCAAAATCTTAACAATAATCAAGCAGCCGCTTGATTGCAACTGCTTGATTATACTTTTCATTTTAACTTTTTTACCCCAACTATTGACAAAGAGCCGAAAAAACATGATTTCAGGCAAAAACATCGTTATTACTGGTTGTAACAGCGGAATAGGACTTGAGGTTCTGAAGCTTCTTGTTCAGGGGGATAACAAAATTCTCGCTGTTGACAAAAACATAAGCAATATCGTTGCGTTTCCCACTTACAAGGTAATACCCATGCAGACGGATGTCTCCTCCAAAGAGGCAGTTGATGCAATATTTGAAAAGGCGGAGGAAGAACTCAGCTTCATTGATATTTTCTATGCGAATGCAGGCTATCCGTATTATGAAGAATTCAATTATGCTGACTGGGACAGAGTGGCGGCGATGTTCGAAACCAATGTGTATTCACCGATTTATTCCTATTCCAAATATGCCAAACACCTTGACGGCAGAAACGGAATCTATGCTATAACAGTTTCCGCTATCGGCACAATGGCAATGCCCGGCTACACAATCTACTCAGCTTCAAAATTTGCTATGCACGGTTTCCAGGAAGGACTACGGTTCGAACTCCCATCCAATATTCAGCTCACCTGTCTTTATCCCATCGCTACCGATACCAATTTCTTTATTACGGCGAATGATAAGGTGAATTTTAAGAAGCCTTTCCCTGTTCAGCAACCGGATGTTGTCGCAAGAAAAATGGTTGAGGGAATCGAAAAAGGTAAAAAAATAGTAAGTCCTAGTATGCTTTTTCCCTTTTCCAAACAGTTGATGAAGTTTGTTCCGCCGGTTAAAACGGCATATCTGGCTCTCGAAACCAGAAAATTTAAAGAGTTTAAAAGAAATATTGCCGCGAAGGCAGCAGAAAAGCTGACAGTTGTGAAAAAATAAGGAGACATTAACAGATGAAATACGAAATGTTGGGCTCGCCGATGAAAATCGGAAGCTGTGAAATCAAAAACAGAATTGTTCTTCCTCCTATGCTCATGGGTTTTGCCGCTCTTGACGGAACGCCGACCGAACAGCTTATGGATTACTATGAAGAAAGAGCAAAAGGCGGTACCGGTCTTATTATGACCGAAATTACCCGTATCAACGACAAAACCGGATCGGCGGCTTTTGCTCAGCTTGCTGTCAGCCACGATTATCATATCAAGCCGCTCTCAGAGCTTGCACAGAGGATTCACAAGCACGGTGCAAAGATTTTTGTTCAGCTTCATCATCCGGGCAGACAGAATGTCGGCCTTCTTGTCGGTACGGTTCCGCTCAGTATTCAGCTTGAAAAGCTGACGAGAGGTCTTTATTCAAAGCTGCTTTATAAAATAACGCCGACTGTCGGCTCTTATCTAATTAAAAACGATATCGTACCGTCGTCTGTTGCGCCGTCGAAGTGTGATCCCGCTTATTTCGCAAGAGGTCATGCCAGAGCACTCAAGTATAAGGAAATCAAACAGCTTGAAAAACAGTTTATCGACGGTGCGGTCAGGGTTATGAAAGCCGGGTGTGACGGTGTTGAGCTTCACTGCGCTCACGGTTATCTGCTTCAGCAGTTTTTAAGTCCCGTTACCAATCAGAGAACCGACGAATACGGCGGCAGTCTGGAAAACCGAATGAGATTTATTCTCAATATTATTCACGGAATCAAGATGGAGTGCGGCAAGAATTTTCCGCTTGTCGTCAGGCTGACTGTTGATGAATGTTATGCGATGATTGGCCAGGCGGGTAAGGGGTACACGCTTGAAGAGGGTGTCAGGATAGCAAAAATTCTCGAAGAAAACGGTGTTGATGCCATTGACGTTTCTTCAGCGGGTTATGACACTTTCAATTATTGGCTTGAACCCGTTTCCTTTGAACCCGGTTGGAGGAAATATATGGCAAAGGCTGTGAAAGAGGCTGTTTCGATTCCTGTTCTTGCGGCTAACCTTATCCGTTCCCCTGAACAGGCTGAACAGCAGCTTGAAGACGGCATTCAGGATTTTGTCAGCCTCGGCAGACCGCAGATAGCGGATCCTCATTGGGCTGACAAGGCGCTGAACGGCGGTAACATCAGAAGATGTATCTGCTGTCTCAATTGTATCGAGTCGATGCAGGAAAATGCCTACATAGGTTCCCATGGCGAATGTTCACTCAACCCCTTTGTCGGCAGGGAAAAGGAAGAGCTTAAAAAGGACGGTAACGGCCGGAAGGTTGCTGTTATCGGCGCAGGACCGGCAGGTCTTACCTGCGCATACCTTCTTGCTCAGCGCGGCTTCAAGGTCACGGTTTTTGAAAAGAACAGCGAGCCGGGCGGCCAGCTTCTTCTGGCTGCGGCACCTCCGGAAAAGGCAAAGACTGCCTGGGCGATTGAAGATATGGTCAATCAGTGTAAAATCGACGGCGTTGAAATCAAACTCTCTACACCGGCGACTGCGCAAAACATAAAAGAGCTTGCCCCTGCTGCGGTTATATGTGCGACGGGCGCAAATCCGATAAAGCCTCGCTTCAAGGGCGATTATCGGGAAGAGATGGTTTGCACTTTTGAAGATATTCTTACAAATAAGGTTTCTTTTGAAAATAAGAAGATTGCCGTGATCGGCTCAGGCATGACAGGACTTGAAACGGCACATACGCTGACAGAAAAAGGTAACAAAGTCACTGTTGTTGAAATGGCTAAGGAGATTGCTCCAGGCACATGGATGCAGCACAAGGATGATGTTCTGCCGAAGCTAAAAAAGGCAGGAACCGTCTTTATGACGGGTGAAAAACTCCTTGAAATAACAAATGGCTCAATCTTCACGGAAAATGTTGACACGAAAGCGCTGACGCGGGTTGAGTGTGACGCTGTGGTTCTTTCCCTTGGCTCAAGACCCGAAAATGCTATTGTCAAAGAGCTCTCCGATGCCGGTATGCATCCGATTTCTATCGGCGACAGCGTGGAAATCGGAAGAATCGCAGACGCTGTAAAAGGCGCATACAATGCCGCGACAAAGCTCATAGATACCGTGATCTGAATATAGTAACAGCGTCCTGGAAAATAGAATTAACCCCCCGAAGATTTGAATCTCTCAAACGAGCGACATTCTTCGGGGGTGTCTTATTCAGATTTCAGTGGCAACCGTCTCTCGCCGGTGCGGAAGATGATGGTTGACATCAATGCCGTTTGCTTGTGCGGTGTTGATGATTGAATAGGCTGTCGCACCGGCATCGGCTCCTTTCGGCGAGGAGGAAAACAGCCGGTTTTTCCTGCCGATGACAAAAGGCTTTACCGCTTTTTCGGCAAGGTTGTTGTCTATCGGAATCTGCGGATCTTCAAGGAAAGCATAAAGATAACTCTTCTCGTTTCGTGCATACTGAACTGCCTTGGCAAGACCGGTTCCTTGTGAAGGATTTACTGTTTCAAGCCATGCGTAAAAATCGTCAAGAACTTTTTTTGAGCGTTCCTGCCGTTGTGTATATCGTTCTTCCGGACTTGGTTCGGCATATTCCCCTTTCAAGGGCAAACCGGTGGTTGTTTCTTTCAATCAATAGGATTTTGAACGTAGTGATGTCGGTTAGCCTTCACGCGAGCGTATGGCGTTGGGGCAAAACGGGTTGACAATTGCAGCATTTTGATGGATATCCGATAAAAAACATAATAATGTCGTAATTTTAAATTTTTATTCACAAATTGTCTTGATGAATCCTTGCTGTTATGTTACAATTAATAAAATCATTGTAAAAGGAGAAACAATATGAACCATATTCTTGTAACAGGTGCCGCTGGCGGCATGGGAAGAGCCATCTGCAATCGTCTGAAAGGTTACGGCTATACCGTTTACGGAATTGATTACCGCGAGCCGGAAACCGATCTCGGCGTGAAGTTTTATACCTGCGATGTCACAAAAACCGATTCCATTACAGCCGTTTATGAAGCAATCGAAAAGGAATGCACACATCTTGACGCAATTGTTCACACAGCCGGTATTTATGATCTCGATTCGCTTATTGAAATGACCGAGGAACGCTTTACCCGTATTTTTGATATCAATCTTTTCGGAATTTACCGTGTCAATAAGATCTTCAAGCCGATGCTTTCGGACGGAAGCCGTATTATCATTACCTCCAGTGAGTTGGCTCCTTTGGATCCGCTTCCGTTTACCGGTATTTACGGAATTACCAAGGCGGCGGTTGAAAAATATGCCTTTTCGCTTCGTCAGGAACTGAACCTGCTCGGTATCAAGGTTTCGGTTATCCGCCCGGGCGCGGTCAAAACGGGACTTCTCAACGTTTCAACCGTTGCGCTTGACCGCTTCATTGAAAATACGAAGCTTTATAACGCTAACGCGAACCGTTTCAAGAAAATTGTTGACAGCGTTGAAGCGAAAAACGTTTCGCCCGAAGAAATTGCCGATGCGGTCGACGCTGCATTGACCGATAAGTGTCCGAAATATATTTATAACGTCAACCGGAATCCGCTTCTCAGACTTCTGAACGCTATGCCGGATCACGCACAGGTTGCTGTTATTAAGATGATTCTGAAATAACAGAAATTAAAGATTGTTATATGAAAATCCTCTCCGAGTATAAACCGGGGAGGATTTTTGATTTATTTTGTATGATAATGTCTGAAAAACGCTAAAAATTTATTGACAAACAATAATAATCGTGCTATGATCTTCATGTGAAGCCGAAAAGAACAGACCGACTGTAGAATACAAATTGAAATTTTCAGGAGGAAAAAGATGAAACGACTTATAAAAAAACTATCCGTGATTTTTCTTTCGTTGGCTTTGCTTGCCAGCGTTGTGACCGCGGTTGTCAGCGTGAGGGCAAGGAGTCTCGATAAAAACATTGATACGGATAATATCGGTATTTTTGTGCCGAAAGGGTTGGCAAATCGCTATGTCGACCCGATGGCATTGAGCTTTGATGATTTCAGAATCTGGGAATACCGGCTGAATGATCGGGAGATAGCGGAAATCGAAGCGGACCTGCAAAACGGAACATGGCAAAAGCCGACAAAAGAGGAATCAGAAGATGTTTTGTCCGAATTTTTCCTGAGCGGTCTTCCTGAAAAGCCGGCGTTATCCGATGAGGTATATATCTGCTTGCCTGACGATCTGTCGGGCGGGGGAATCCGGCTGTTATTTGTTTACGACGCTTGTGAGCATATGTATCTTTGTGTGAGCATGAGCATATGAAAGAAGGAAATGAAATGAAAAAAGGATTGAAAATTCTTTTTGGTGTTCTGATCTGTATTGTAATGCTTTCGGGTGGTTTATATTATCACTTCTTCGTCAGCATGAGTTCCTTACCCACAGGAGAGCTTATCGGCGAATATGCAAGTTCTTCGTCCGACTGCTCGGTCAGAATTTATCGCTGTCGGGCAGGCGCAACGGTGGCAGACTCCATTCGGGGTGAGATTGTTCTTGAAAACGGCAAAACGAAAACCGTCTACTGGGCGTATCGTGAAAGCGAAGCGGACGTGCAGTGGCTTGACGGCGAAACGGTGCGTATCAACGGGAGAACTTTGAATATTTATCGTGACAAATACGACTGGAGAAGAGAGAACGCAGCACAATGAAAAAGCTTTTGACAAGCTTAATCTGACGGACAGCAAAAAGCTTTGCTATGATTATGATACGTATTGGTTTGACTGAGGGAAGAAAAAATATTGACAAAAAAGATATAAAAGAAAAAGAAATGAGATGCAAAAAATCCGCCTTCCATGAGAAGCGGATTTTCGTTATACTCTTAAAACGTTCCTGTTTTCAGCACGCTCATGATGATTTTCGGAAGATTCCTCAGCGTCGTCATCAGCCAATCGGTTACGGTGTAATAGGCAAGATGAACGAACGACGGAACCACGTCGAGCGCATAGTCAAGATCACCGGTGGTGTTGTCACCGTCAAAGGAAGCCGTGTTTTTGCCGGTTTCCTTTTCGAGCGTCATACTGTCAATGTTTTTAAGACTGCCGGTTTCGTCCGAAAGGATGTAGGCGTCAAGACGAAGGGTGCCGCCGTCAATGCGCACGGACGAAAAACAGCCGCCGACGTTTTCAGGGTCGGTGCTTTGGTAATCCGCACCGTTCCAGTAGTTGCCGTAACCGCTTTTCTGAACGGTGAGCGAATCAATAAAATCGGTGTTCATGTAAGTGCCGGCGGAAAAATCACGGATTTCGTACCGCTTTGTTCCGGCTGTACCGGCAAGGACGTAGCGGGTGCCCTCTCCGCTTTCGGCAATCCGGTTGGCCTTCAAGGCCTTTGTGCGAAGATACATATGGTCGTGCCCGGACATGACAAGATCAACCGCACATTCGTCAAGCACCGCCGAAAGGGCTTCGGTCAGATACAGGGCATCGGGCCATTTTCCGTCCTTGCCGAGTGAATACGGAGACTTGTGCATGAAAACGATTTTCCAGTCTGCGTCGGTCGCATTCATGTCGTTCTTCAGCCAATTAAGCTGAGTCTGAGAGATACTCAGCACATCGTTGGTGTTCAGCACGGCAAAATGTGCGTTCGCATAGTCAAACGAATAGTTGACGCCGTTTAAGGTCTGTACGCTTTCGCTCGTATCAAGGGCGAACATCTTGTCAAACCAGTGCCATACGCCGAGACCGTCATGGTTGCCCGCAACGGGAACAAGCGTGGCGGCAGTGTTGTGGCGTTCAAAGGCGGAAAAATAGGCATCCCATTCTTCATTTGTGCTGTCGTTCGTGAAGTCGCCGAGGTTGACGACAAAATCGGGGTCGGAGTTTGTTTCGAAAGCTGCGTCGAGCACTTTGGCGGCTTCTTCAAAGTTTTCGGGACTGCTTGCCTGAACATCGGCAACACAAAGGAAGCTGAGCGCATCGCCGCCGTCGGTTTTGAATTTGCCTTCGGCGCCCCAATTTGTGCCGTCACCGACAAGATAGGTGTACGCTGTGCCGGGTTTCAGACCGCTCACGGTCACTTTGTGCAGATACAAGCCTCCCCATTCTTCGTTTGCTGCGTCCGTGAAAGAAAGGGAGGCGCTTACATCAACGCCGTTTTCAAAAATCCTGACAATGCTGTCGCTTTTTTCTGCGGTGTACCAGCAAAAACCGCGCTGTGTTCTGCTATCGCCGTTCATCACGCAGGAGACCCGTGTGATTTCTCCGCTTCCGGTTCCGGCAAAAGCGCAGACACTGCCCGAAGCGAACAGGAGGGCGAGACAGAGCAATAAGGATAATAGCTTTTTCGTTTTTGTTTTCATATTTCGTTTTCCTCCGTGCGGCTCCCGGGAACAGGATCCGATTCTTTCTGTGTAAATAATATTATAACATTTCGGTCAGAGATTTGCAACAAGGGAAAGGAATTTCCCGGTGCCCGGCACCGACGATTGCAAACGATTGACAAAAACATATTTAGTTGATAAAATAATTATATCACCGGTAATCGAGGATGGTTTATGGATTTACTCTTTGATTTTCTTTTTGAACTGCTCGGCGAAGTCATTTTTGACCCGATTCTTGCGGCGTACGCGTGGGCGATGTCCGCTTTTACGAAAGGCAGTAAAAAGGCGGACGAGAAAAAAGTCAGGTACCTGGTTGCGTTTGAAGTGATTGCGTTGTTTGTCGCGTTTGTTGTCGGCGGCGTTTTGCTTCTTGAAACCGGCGGCGCAAGCAAATGGGGCAGGGCACTGCTTGTGATTTCGTGCCTGATATCGGCGGTGCAGATTGCGGCCGGGTGCGTAATCCGAAAGAAAAAAGAAAAAAAGGACGGCACGGTGTGAGGCTCGGGAAGCTATGCCGGCAGAACAGGAAATAACGGAGAGTTTCTACCATGAAAAGAGTATTTGTTATCATTATCAGTCTCGTTCTCTGCGTGCTTGCCGTGCTCTTTGTCGGCAAAAAAGCAGTAAACGGCGGACTTCGCTCCTATAACGCCGACACACCGCAGGCGGCAGTGGCCTTGGAATTCGGAAACGAGCCGACAGAGCTTCTTTGTGAGCCGGTCACGCTGACCGCTTCGGGAAAGGAGTTTTGTTTACTTGTTTACCCGGACGGAAAAGACGAATTCTGCGTTGCCTTTACGGAAAAGAAAAACGGAAAGTACGCTTATATTTATCAGAACACGTTTACTTCGGACGAAATTACCGACAAATTCGGTCTGACGGCTTTTGACATTTACCGTGGGTGCGATGCTGTTTTCGGTGTGATGCCTGACGGGCACGATGCAGTTGTCATTAACGGCGGTATTCAGTCCGAAGCGGTTTCGTTCGGCTTTTCCGGAAAGACTTTCAAGCTTTGGTACGCTTCGGTTGACGGCGGATTTGATGCGGTCGAAAAGGTTGAATATCGAAAGTAAAGCGGAATACACCGATTGAATCACCATCCGGATTTTTCAAATGAAATCGGTAAAGGAATCTTTTTGCTTGATGAATCAGCAGATAACTGCTTTTAGCAGACAGAACTTCATAATAAGCGGCGAGGCCGGAAACCCGACTTCGCCGTAGTTTTTTTGCGGATTACAGCATTGCACCGAAATCGGTTTCAATCGACTGACCGGTGATGGCTCTTGACTCGTCGCTTGCGAAGAACAAAAGAATGTTCGCAACATCCTCGGGCATACAGGGCTGAACCTTGAGGTCGCCGTGCTTGGCCATCTGACCCATCATATCGGGGTCAAGC
>JALEYA010000167.1 GCA_022779945.1 Oscillospiraceae bacterium
GTTCCGTCGCCGCCGCAGCAGACAACAAGCTGCTTATCGTCGTAATTCTTTCTGACAATATTCGTAGCATCGCCCTGACAAGTGGTCGTATGAATTGAAAATTCATAATCGTTTGTAGAAAACTTATTGACGATATCAAAAGTACCGGCTCTTGATTTGGTTCTTCCGGCACAGGGATTCACGATCAGAAGAACGTTTCTTTTTTTGTTTTCCATTATCTCTCACTCTCGGCCAAAGCCGCCTTTCGTTTTGGGTAAGACAGGCAAAACCCTGCTAACACTATGTTAACACCGGATTCATACCTTGTCAAATAAAGATTAATAAAAGTAGCTTTGTTTTACTTTAAAACCACAATGTTTAAGATTTTATAATAATTTTTTCTGATTTTTTATAAAATAAAAGTCTCCGAGGCTGTTTGTGCAAAATATACAAAAAATTAAAAATTATTTTATTGTAATTGACAGAGAAGTAGAATCGAAAAAACTTCGTCGAAAAACCTTGATTTTTCTTAAAAGCTGATGTAATATAAACACGCAGTCAGATGAGAAACCACTCAGATGACCGCCTTAAATATTGACAGCTTCTATATAATGTTTTCTTCGTATTTTCTCCTTTTAAAAACACTCGGCTTCTCCCCGGGTGTTTTTAACTTTTTACAGCACCCTTTCGGCGGCAAAAGCAGTCAACCTGTTTACAAAAAAATGGAAAAATTTATGGTAATTCTATCTTTTGTGTGTTAAAATATAAACGATGTATAATCAAATATATGAAAAACAAGGAGTAATCAATGACTGTTTTCGATGTTTTGAAATTTATCGGCGGACTGTCGATGTTTCTTTTCGGAATGAACTACATGGGGAGCGCGCTAGAAAAAAAGGCAGGCGGTCAGCTTTCCGGTATGCTTTCAAAATTCACGTCCAATAAGTACACCGGCTTTCTTTTGGGTCTTGCCGTTACGGCGATCATTCAATCCTCGTCCGCCACAACGGTTATGGTTGTCGGCTTCGTCAACTCGGGCATTATGACAATTGCGCAGTCGGTCGGCGTGATTATGGGCGCCAACGTCGGAACCACGGTGACCGCCTGGATATTGAGCCTTACGGGACTGAGCGGCGACAGCTTCTTTATCAAGCTTTTAAAGCCGTCCTCGTTCACCCCGGTTCTCGCCCTGATCGGCGTCATCCTTTATATGTTCATCAAAGACAGCAAAAAGAAGGATATCGGCATGATCCTGATTGGATTTTCCGTTCTGATGTTCGGTATGGACACTGCGTCCTCCGCCGTTTCGGGACTGAGCGATGTTCCCGGCTTTACCCGGCTTTTTGTCCTTTTCAAGAATCCCGTTCTCGGTATGCTTGCCGGTGCACTTCTCACCGCCATCATTCAGTCTTCCTCGGCTTCGGTCGGTATTTTGCAGGCTCTTTGCATAACCGGACAAGTTTCCATCGGCGCCGCCTTCCCGATTATTTTAGGTCAGAATATCGGCACCTGTATCACCGCGATGCTGTCTTCCGTCGGTGCCAACAAAAACGCGAAACGAGCCGCGATGATCCACTTCAACTTTAATGTCTTCGGTTCTTTATTTATGTTGATTCTGTTTTACGGTGCAAAGCTTATTTTCCGGTTCGACTTTGTGGACAATCCGGCTTCCGGGCTTCATATCGCCGTCATTCATACCCTTTGCAATATCATTATTACCGCCGTCTTTCTTCCGGCGTCCTCGCTTCTTGAAAAAATCTCCTGCAAAATGGTCAAGGATACCAAAGAGGAAACGCAGGAGGAAATCTTCCTTGACGAACGTCTTTTTGTCAACCCGGCCGTTGCTCTTGAGCAAAGCCGCGAAAAGACAAAAGAGATGGCAAACGCAGCGATTATCGCCATCAGCCGTTCTTTGGGACTTCTTTCCGCTTTCAGCGAGGATAAGGCTTCCGAGATCAAGAAAATGGAAGAGAAAATTGATGTCTACGAGGACGTTATCAGCTCTTACCTTGTCAAGCTGAGCACCAAGCAGCTCACCGACGAGGACAGCTTTGAGCTAACGAAGCTTTTACACGTCACGGGCGGATTTGAAAGAATCTCCGACCATGCGGTGCACGTTGCGGTCTATGCGCGTCAGATGAGCGAAAACAATATGAAATTCACCCCGGAAGCCAAAAAGGAGCTGACCGTTATTGTCAGCGCCGTTCTCGAAGCGCTTGATATGACGATCAAAGCCTTCTGCGGAAACGACCTTGAAATCGCAAGTTCCATTGAGCCGCTTGAACAGGTCATCGACAAGCTGACAGCCAAGGCGAAAAACAACCACATTGAAAGAATGCTCAACAATGTCTGTACCTTTGAAATGGGTCTTGTCTTTTCGGACGTGCTGTCCGTTCTTGAAAGAGTTTCCGACCACTGCTCGGAGATTGCCGCAAGTATGATTGAAATTGCCCATAAAAACATGGGTGTTCACGAATATCTTCAGGAGTTCAAGAGCAAGGACAACCCCGAATTCATCGGAAAATACAGAGAATACAAACAAAAATACAGCTTTTGACCGAATTCGGTCACGGTGACAAAATGGTAAAGAAAATAGCAGCCATCTGCACAGCGACAGCGGCGGTTCTCACCTTCACGGGGATTTTTTTCCACTGTCAGAACAACTTTATTGAAACAACACATCTGCACTTCCAAAGTCAGAAGCTGCCCGAAAGCTTTGGCGGCTTTCAAATCGTGCATATTTCCGACCTTCATAACAAAAGCTTCGGCAAAGACAACGCTGTGCTGCTTGATAAAATTGAAAAGGAAACACCCGATATCATTGTGATTACCGGCGACATTGTGGACAGCCGTCATACCGATTTTGACGTTTCGTTGCGCTTTGCCTCTCATTGCGTAAAAATCGCGCCGACCTATTATGTCTCCGGCAACCACGAGCACCGCTTCGAAAGCACCGAAGAGATGTTCAAAGCGCTTAAAAATGTCGGCGTCACCGTTTTAGAGGACGAAAAAACCGAAATCCGTCGAGGCGAAGACAAAATCATGCTTTACGGTCTTTCCGCAAAGCATGAGGACGGTATTCTGAGCGACTACGTTTCACAAATAACGGCTTTACGTGATAAAAAAGACGATGATGCGTTTTCGGTTCTGCTTGCCCATTATCCGCAGTATCTTTATGACTACGCGAAGGCCGGATTTGACCTTGTTTTCAGCGGTCATGCTCACGGCGGACAAATTCGGATTCCGTTCACAAACCAAGGGCTTTTTGCCCCCGATCAAGGCTTTTTCCCAAAGTACACAGGCGGAGAATACAGAGAAAACAATACGGTGATGTACCTTTCGAGAGGACTTGGCAACAGCCTGTTTCCGCTCCGGCTGTTTGATCGACCTCAGCTGATTGTGGTAACACTGAAAGGAGAATGATGATGGCAAAGGGTTCATGCGAATTTTGCGCGCACTATCTTTATGACGATGAAAGTGAAGCGTATTACTGCGACGTTTCGCTCGACGAGGACGAAATGGAATCGTATATGAGAGGAACCGAGGTTTCCTGCGGCTTTTTCCGTCTCTATGACGAATACAAAATGGTTGAAAAACAAAACTGAGGGGGGGTTATTTTGGAATCGCTGCGATATCTTTATAAAATAGGAAAAGGCCCGTCAAGCTCACACACCATGGGACCGAACAAGGCGGCGGAGCTTTTCAAAAAGAAATACCCCGAAGCTGATTTTTTCCGGGTCATTCTTTACGGCTCACTTTCCGAAACGGGCAAGGGACACAAAACCGACGAGGCCGTCCTGCAGGCTCTTGAGCCGACCGAAACTGAGGTTGTTTTTGCCAAACCGCCCTATCCCGATCTTCCGCACGAAAACACGCTCGACTTTTTTGCCTATCGGAACGGAAAAGAAATCGGAAAAGACCGAGTAATGAGCATCGGCGGCGGAAATATCCGCTTTGAGGGACAGTCCGAGTACGACAATCCGCAGGTGTACAAAGAAAACTCGTTCGCCGAGATTTCAAAATTCTGCCTTGCGAATAATATCCGTTTAAGTGATTACGTTTTTGAAAATGAGGGTGAACCGATTCAAGAATATCTCGACGAGGTCTGGGCGGTGATGAAGCAGTCCATTTCAGACGGGCTTTCCACCTCGGGCATACTTGCCGGCGGTCTGAACGTGGAAAGAAAAGCACAGCTTCTTTACAATCAGCGTCACATCGATGAAAGCGATGTCACAAAAGAAAATCGTCTTGTCTGTTCCTATGCTTTTGCCGCAAGCGAACAGAATGCAGGCGGCGGAATCATTGTCACGGCGCCCACCTGCGGTGCATGTGCCGTTGTTCCGAGCGTACTCAAGTATATGCAGGACAAAAAAGGCTTTTCGGACAAGCAGATTATCCGTGCACTTGCCGCGGGCGGAATTGTCGGCAATCTTGTCAAAACCAACGCGTCGATAAGCGGAGCGGAATGCGGCTGTCAGGCGGAAATCGGAACTGCCTGCTCCATGGCGGCGGCCGCATTATGTGAACTATTCGAAATGGGGCTGGGTCAGATCGAATATGCCGCCGAAGTTGCGATGGAGCACATGCTCGGGCTTACCTGCGACCCGATTTGCGGACTGGTTCAGATTCCGTGCATTGAGCGCAACGCCGTAGCGGCGATGAGAGCGATCAATGCCCTGTCTCTTGCGAACTTCCTTTCGAATACAAGAAAGATTTCATTCGACACCGTGGTCAAAACGATGTATCAGACCGGCAAAGACATGAATGCCCGGTACCGGGAAACCGCGCTCGGCGGGCTTGCAAAAGTAGCATATGACAAATAAAAGTAAGCAGTCACCGGTGAAAGTGACTGCTTTAAAATTATTCAGATTGTATCAAGTACTGACTGACCGTCAGGAAAGGGCAACGTCAAACTCAACGCTTGAATTTCCGACTGTTGTTGAACCGTTAAAGTCGGTGATTACATGGTAGGCAATCGTGAGTCTGTAAGTACCGGGCATAAGCATTCCTGCGTCATAGCTTTTCGAATAGGTCTTACCGGGATACACTTCAAAAGCCGTTTCCTGGACAGTGTCGCTTACGGGAACCGAAAGCCAGTTATCGCCTGCTTTGACTTCGAGCTTTTCAACCCAGCAGTCATTCGAGATAACATAACCGGTTTTGTTGGTGTAGGTATACTCGATAACCGATTCTGCGGTTGTAACAGGCTTGTCGATCGTGACGGGCGCCTTGTTGACATCTCCCGGCATGATCATGGAGAGAAGTACAGTGACGAAAACGATGATTTTACTGATGAAGCTTGACATAATGTTTACTCCTTTATAAGAAAGTTGTTTACAAATTATTATAATCGATAACAATTTGTTCATATGCATCCTATCATATACGTCATAGCTTGTCAAGCATTTTTTCGCTTTTTCAAGTGGAAAAAAGTTTGCGGTGGCATCTTGCACTCGGAAACACAATCGTGTATAATATTTTTAACAATTTATCCAAGGAGTGTAAACAACTATGGCAAAACTGAAAGATATCGACAGCAAAGCGTCCGAAAAAGGCAAAGGCATCGAAACGCTGTGGCAATTCGTGAAATTCATTGTGGTAAGTCTCGGCGCTTTTGTTATTCAGACCTTCCTCCCCTATCTTATCAAGCTTCCCATGTCTGAAGAATTCCTCACAAGACCGTATGAGTTCTTGTTCTACTCCTCCGAAGCCGCCGCAAAAGCGGGTATGGCCACAACGGGTCTCGGTCTTTTTATCGCGCTGACAGCAAGTAACATCATCGCGCAGATCGTCTCTTTCTTTATCAACAAGGAAAAGACCTTCAATTCCGACGCCAATACGGCGGTTGTTTTACCGATCTATATTGTCTTCACCATCGCCCTGATCGCTTTTTCGGCGTGGCTTCAGCCGGTTCTTGTCAATGCTCTTTCCGCAAAAGGCCTTCACGATTCGGCCATCGCCATCTCCGGCGCGGTTTGCGGCGCGGTTCAGTTCTTCCTCTACTTCCCGGTCGACAAGATTCTTTTCCACAAGAAAAAGGAAAACGCCTAAGTTTTATACTATCTACAAAGCCTGATGAGCAAACCGTTCATCAGGCTTTCTGTTATTTGTCAATTTTTTCGGCAAGCTTTTTAATCGCTTCAAACGAAACGTCACTAATAACGTGTTCGATTTTGCAAGCGTCCTCGGAGGCAATTTTTTCATCAACCCCGAGATTTTTCAAAAGTGTGGTCAGCGTTGTATGCTTTTCATAAATGTTTTCGGCGGTTTTTCGTCCGCTTTCGGTCAGTATCAGACTTCCGTCCTTTTCAACGGTTATGTAGCCCGCATTTTTTAAAAGACCTACCGCACGACTGACGCTCGGCTTGGAGTACCCCATATATTCGCCGACATCAATCGAACGGACAGACTGACTGCTCTTTGAAAGAATGAGAATCGTCTCAAGATACATTTCGCCCGATTCCTGCAAATGCATAAGTAAGCCTCCTTTATTTCTTTGCGGTTACGATTTCCGTCTGATCCGTTGACTGAAGCGCTGAAATATAGTAGGTTCCGTCGCTGTTGCTTCGCAGGGTAACCTTCATATACTTCGACGGCTCCGGCTGCGTCATCTTTCCGTTTTCGTCCATCACCCAGTCCTCACTTGCAAGATAGCCGACCGTGAGCGTGACCGAGCCCGACTTTTCCTCTGCACGGATGACCTTCGGTGTATAAATCGGCGTAATTCCCGTAATTGGAATGACATAGCACTTCTTCTTTTCGCTGTACTTAAACTCAATTCCGCCGCCGTCAACCGTTGTGTGAACAATTTTAATGTCGTTGCCGAACAGCTTTTTGAAAGACTGCTCAACCTCCTTTTGCGGAATCAGCATATCGCCGTCAGAATACTCATATTGATCCGGTTCGGGATTGTTTTGCAGAATTGACCAGACGGAAATGGCAATCAGCTGTTCCGGATTCGCCTTTGAAACGTCGTCAAAGGTATTCGGGTCGTTCATGATAACCGGTCTGATGAAGCTTTCATACTCCTCAAAATTCTGTGATTTTTTCGAAGAAGAACCGATCTTGCCGGCAACAGAACCGATAATGCTTACAAGTCCGGCAATCACAAGAATGATAACCACCGTTCCGACAACAAAGTTCAGCGCCTTGCTGCCTTTCTTTTCTTCCATGCTGATTCCTCCTTTAACGGGTCTGTCCGTTTCCGAAAATGATGTATTTACTTGTTGTAAGCTCCCGAAGTCCGAGCGGACCTCTTGCATGAAGCTTCTGGGTCGAAATGCCGATTTCTGCCCCGAATCCGAACTCTCCGCCGTCGGTAAACCGGGTCGAAGCGTTGACGTAAACCGCCGCCGAGTCAATCCGTGACGTAAACTTCATCGCATTATCATAGTTTTCCGTGATAATGCTTTCGCTGTGACCGGTCGAATACTTCGTGATATGTCCGATTGCTTCGTCGATATCCGAAACGATTTTCACGCTGATTTCAAGCCCGAGATATTCTTTTGCGAAGTCGTCCTCGGTCGCTTTTACGGTGTCGGGAATGATTTTGGCCGTCTCTTCGTCTGCGTGGATGAGAACACCTGCCTTATCAAGCTCTTTTTTGATGATCGGCAGAACGTCTTTTGCGACTTTTTCATGAATCACAAGACTCTCGCAGGCATTACAGACAGACGGTCTTGATACCTTTGCATTGTAAATGATTTTTACCGCCTTGTCAAGGTCGGCGAATTCATCCACATAAATATGGCAGTTTCCCGTTCCGGTTTCGATCACGGGTACGGTCGAATTGTTGACGCACGCCTTAATCAGTCCCGCTCCGCCTCTCGGGATCAGTACATCGACATACTTGTTCATTGTCATCAGTGCTTTTGCGCTTTCTCTTGACGTATCCTCCACAAGCTGAATACAGTTTTTGTCAAGTCCCGCCTTTTCGGCGGCGTTTCTCATCGTTTCGGCAATCGCCTTGTTCGAACAAAACGCCTCTTTTCCACCTCTTAATATAACAGCATTACCCGCTTTCAAGCACAATGCGGCCGCATCGGCGGTGACATTCGGTCTCGCTTCGTAAATGACGGCAATAACGCCTAACGGTACACTCACTTTTTCGATTTTCAAGCCGTTCGGTCTTGTCTCACCGCCGAGAACCTTTCCGACCGGATCGTCCAGTGCCGCAATTTGTCGGATGGCTTCAGCAATCGACGTAATTCTTTTTTCGTCCAGCTTCAGCCTGTCAAGAAGAGACGGATTCATTCCGCTTTCTTCGGCGTTTTTGATATCAACAGCGTTTTGCGCGATGATGGTTTCCGCGTTTTCCTCAATCGCCGCCGCCATGGCAAACAAGGCGGTATTTTTCTTCATTGTTCCTGCACTCATCAGCGTACGGGAAGCATTTTTTGCGTCGATTCCGAGGGAAGTCAGCATTGTATTCACCCTTTCTTCTGTGCTTTGAATAATGTTCCGGTCAGTCGGCCGTCAATCAGTTTATAAAGATCCTGCGGTGTACTGCCGTTCATGACGACCGTAGCGATCCCTGCATTGGTTGCGACCTCTGCAGCGTGAACCTTTGTAATCATGCCGCCGGTTCCTCTTTTTGTTCCCGCTCCGCCGCAAAGCTTTTTGATTTCATCGTCGATTTTGTCAACGACCGGTATGATTTTCGCCTCCGGGTTTTCGGTCGGGTCACTGTCAAAAAGCCCGTCGGTATCCGTAAGAATTACAAGGGCATCAGCGTTTGTCAAAACGGCAACGGTTGCCGAAAGACTGTCGTTGTCGCCGAAAACGATTTCATCGGTCGCCACACTGTCGTTTTCGTTCACGATAGGAATTGCGCCGTATTCAAAAAGCTTTTCAAAGGTGTTTGTCAGGTTCTGACACCGTTCGCGACAGTCAAAGTCGCTTTTCGTCACAAGAAGCTGACCGATTTTCTGACCGTATTCACCGAAGAACTTATCGTACATGAACATCAGCTCACACTGTCCGATCGTTGCCGCTGCCTGTCGGCCGGGGATATCCGCCGGCTTTTCGGGAAGTCCCAATTTTCCGACCCCGACACCGATGGCACCGGAAGTAACGAGCGTGACGTCAATTCCGCTGTTATGAAGATCAGCGAGCACCGAGCAAAGCTTCATCATTCTTCGGATATTCGTTTTTCCTGTTTCATATGTAAGCGTGGAGGTACCGACCTTCACGACAAGTCTTTTCATATTTTTCAAGCTGTTCATGGTTATCCTCTCCCTGTTGTGTTTTGTGCTTCATTTGCTTTTTCGATGATTCCGCGGTAAAAGCCGTCGTCTCTTACTTTTCCGACAGCGGTGAAGGCAAGTGAATGGAGATCGAGATATTTTTCCGCCGCTTCCTTCACATCCGCAAGCGTTACGTTTTTTATTGTTTCGATGATTTCGTCATCGTCAATAAACCGTGAAAGCATCAGCTGTGTATAGCCGAGTGACGAAAGCTTCGACTGCGGCTGTTCCCTGCTCATGATAAGCGAAGCCGTCAGTTTTTCCTTCGCTCTTTGCAGCTCTTTTTCAGTCAGATCCGAAGAAAGATGCTTAATGATTTTCAAGGTTTCTTCAATCGCTGTTTTTTCCGACTGCGGAGAAAGGCTCATCTGAACGGCAATATAGCCGCCGCCCGCATACCTTGCAAGATATGCGTCGATGCTGTAAACCAGTCCGAGCTCTTCCCGGATTCTCTTATTCAGTCTTGAAGAGCTTCCCGTTCCGAGAATGAACAGACAAAGCTGCAACGGATAAAGATCGTCGTGCCATATGCCGACGCCCTCAAAAGCAAGAATGATATGCGTCTGCTCAAAGTCCCGCTTTTTCAGCGTGATTCCCGTCCTGAACGGAACCGGGGACTCCGCAAGCGTATTGGACGTGTTTTCATCGCCTGCATAATAGCCTTTAATCAAAGTTATCATTTCCTGCTCGTCAAAGCTGCCCGAAACACCGATCACCGTCCGTTCCGGCACATAAAACTGATTCATGTGAGCGACAAAATCTTCTCTCTTTAATGCGCTGACGCTTTCTCTTGTTCCGAGAATCTCCATCGAAAGTCCGCTGCCGGAAAAAACGGCGTTTTCGTTGGTTTCACAGCAAACGTCAGTCGGGTCATCCTCACACATCGAAATTTCCTCCAGAATAACGCCCTTTTCGGTTTCGATATCCTTTTCATCAAGCTTCGGATTTTTCAGCATATCAAAAAGGATATCGGCGGCGCTTTGGATCCGGTAATCGAGCGCCCTGACATAAAAGAACGTATAATCCTTCGTTGTATAAGCATTCACCGAAGCGCCGATATCGTCCATCGCATCGGCAATTTCGAAAGCATTCCGTTTGACCGAACCTTTAAAGACAATATGCTCGATAAAATGAGAAATACCGTTTTTGCCTTTTTCTTCATACCTTGATCCGCTCGCCACCCAAACGCCGACAGTGGCCGAGCGAAGACCCGGCTGTTTCAGAAAAAATATTCGAAGTCCGTTTTCGAGCGTAATCAGCTTCATAAGGGTTAGGTTCCTTTCATTATTGATA
>JALEYA010000196.1 GCA_022779945.1 Oscillospiraceae bacterium
ATCCGTCTTTTTGATTGTCAGCCAGATCAAGAAGCATTCGAAGCGCGTAACGTCCTTTTGTTGAAATTTTCATTGAAGTCACCTCAAAAGTTTATAGCCCTATAATACCATATTTTTAATAGGTTTTCAAGGTTTATAAAAAAGTTCGGCAAACTCACCGACTTTTGACTTTTTGCGCTTTGAAGCATTGACAACAGGGAGTCATAATTATATAATATTCAAAGTGAATACAGCTTGGTTTTTGTCTGTATCATATATTTTAAGAGAAGGTGAAACTTATGGTAAACTATACAATCTGCAAATGCAAGCAGGTCACTTATTTTGACGTCGAAGACGCTCTCAAGAACTTCAGCACGTTCAGTGATGTTGAAAAGAACTTCGAGGAAGTTCAGAAGCTCACCCACTGTTCAACGGGCTGCGGCGGCTGTCACGACAAGATCATGGACGCCATTTCCGAAATCATGAGCAAGTAATTGTCTCAGCACACAGTTCCCTGCCGGAAGGTTCGGAACTGTTTTCTTTTATGCAGGTATTGCAAATCCGATATGTTTTTGATATGATGAAAACACAAATCATCACTCGGGTATTCGGTTTCACGAAGCGCCGCATGACCTGAGGCTAAGGTAACGGAGGAAAAAGGATGAAAAAATCAAAGAAAAAAACCGTAGTGGTTGCTCTTTCGTCCCTTGCGGCAATCATTATCATTTTGGCAGGTGTTATTATGTCAGGTAAAACGTTAAAAATCACCGTCACCGATAAAGCGGTTGATGACTTTTACGGTTGGGGCACGTCGGCGTGCTGGTGGAGCCATATGGTCGACAACGAAGAAACCCGCACAGATTTAGCGAAAAAGCTTTACAGCAAAGAGGGTCTCGGACTGAATATCTATCGCTACAACATTGGCGGCGGTGTTAATCCCGAGCATAACCGTGTTACAAACGCCTGGCACAACACGGAAAGCTTTTATTCCTACAACGAAAAGACAAAGAAGTTTGAATACGACTTCAGCCGTGACAAAAATGCGCAGGATTTCCTTTTTGAATCTCTGAAGTACGGCTGTATTGATACGGTTGTTCTTTTCGCAAACAGTCCGCATTATTCAATGACCGTCACGGGCGAAGCCAGCGGCAGCAAGGAAGATAACGGCACAAGCAACCTCTCTGAAGAGCATTATCAGGATTATGTCGATTACTTCCTGACAATTACCGAGTATTTCATAAAAAAGGGCGTACCGGTTAAGTTCATTTCCCCGATCAATGAGCCTCAATGGGGTTGGGGTGGTGACAAAGTCCATCAGGAGGGCTGTCACTATGAGCCAAGTGAAGTTTATGAACTGTTAAAGTTATTCTCAGTGGGGATCAAGGAAAGAAATCTTCCGGTTAAACTCTCCGGACCCGAAAGCGGTAACATCGGAGACACTACAAAAGGATATTTTGATTCCATTACGGGAGACAGTGAGCTTTTCTCCGAGGTCGGCTCGCTTTGTTATCACAGCTACTGGTCAGATACAAATATTTTCAGCAAAATTAAATTCGGCTCATGGCTAAAAAAAGAACCGTACAGCAGCACAAGAATCGACATGAGCGAATGGTGTGAGCTTCCGTGCAAAACGAGCGTTGACAACGTAAAAAGTGCCGTCATCATGGCAAGAGTCATCGCCAACGATATCGACTACACGAACGTCAACAGCTGGTCAAACTGGGTTGCAGTCAATCAAATCGGGATTGGCGACGACGGACTGAACTATTCGGACGGTCTTTTCTATGCCAAAGACGATTTCAGTGAATACCATACCGCAGAACGCTACTACGCCCTCGCCCACTTTTCAAAATTTGTTCCGACAGGGTCAAAGATCCTGAAAGCCGACGCCAATCTTACGTCATACATATATAATCTTCAAGGGCATGACGAGGAAACCGGATATCTCGAAACCTCGTTCTGCGCCTTTAAAACACCTGACGGAAAGATCGTTCTTGTGCTCGTCAATGAAGGAGAGGACAAAGAAATCAAAATCTCCGTACCGGGTGAAACCATGACCGTCTATACGACCGACAGTACAATGAAGCTGAAAGAGACATACAGCGGCGTAAAAACCGACTGTATCACGCTGACGAAAGACAGCATCAATACGATTGTGGTTGAATAAATGAACACGTTCATCGGTAAAAGCTGTGTCGGTCATGCGTCTGACACAGCTTTTTCGTCTGCTATATTCGAATGTTACAAATCTGATGACTTATTGGGCAGTTTCTCTTGAATTCTGCCTCTGCTCACCCGCTTGTCACATCAATTATGACAAAATAATACACCGCAGAGACTCGCCCTGCGGTGCAAATTCTTATATAGCTTATTCAGCGGTGTTCTTCTTGAGCGTATCAAGCTCTTCGCGAAGCTCCTTCGGAAGCTTATCGCCGAACTTGGCATAGAATTCCTCGATGCCCTTTGCATCCTCAGCCCAGAGCTTCTTGTCAACGTCAAGAATTGACTTGAGAGATTCAAGGGAAACTTCACCCTCAAGGCCTTCGAGGTTGATGTCCTCGGCGTACGGAAGATAACCAATAGCGGTTTCCTGAGCGTCAACTTCGCCGTCGCATCTCTTGAGGATCCATTCAAGAACACGAAGGTTGTCGCCGAAGCCCGGCCACATGAAGTTGCCTTCGTCGTCCTTACGGAACCAGTTAACGTTGAAGATTTTCGGAGCTTTGTCGGGATCAAGTGTCTTGCCGATGTCGATCCAATGCTGCCAGTAATCCGCCATATCATAGCCGCAGAACGGAAGCATAGCCATCGGGTCACGGCGAACAACGCCGACTGCGCCGGAAGCGGCTGCCGTTGTTTCGGAAGCCATGATCGAGCCGACGAATACGCCGTGGTTCCAGTCTCTTGACTGATAGACCAGAGGAGCAAGCTTTGCACGGCGGCCGCCGAAGACGAAAGCAGAGATGGGAACACCGTCCGGATTTTCAAACTCGGAGCTCAGGCACGGGCAGTTGACTGCCGGAGCGGTGAAACGGCTGTTGGGATGAGCACCCTTGACATCAGAGGTCTTACCGTTCCAGGGCTTACCGGTCCAATCCACTGCATTTTCGGGCGGATTCTTGTCAAGACCCTCCCACCAAACGGTGTTGTCGTCAAGGTTGTGGGCAACGTTTGTGAAGATGGTGCCCTTCTGCGTGGAAAGAAGAGCATTCGGGTTGGACTTCATGTTGGTACCCGGAGCAACGCCGAAGAAGCCGTTTTCGGGGTTGATGGCATACAGTCTGCCGTCTGCACCCTTGCGGATCCAGGAGATGTCGTCGCCGACGCACCATACCTTGTAGCCCTTGGATTTATAATATTCGGGCGGAATGAGCATGGCAAGATTGGTCTTACCGCAGGCGGACGGGAAAGCTGCACAGATGTATTTGACCTCGCCCTGCGGATTTTCGATTCCGAGAATGAGCATGTGCTCAGCCATCCAGCCTTCTTTTCTGCCCTGGTTGGATGCGATACGAAGGGCAAAGCACTTTTTGCCGAGAAGAACGTTTCCGCCGTAACCGGAGTTAACGGAGATGATGGTGTTGTCCTGCGGGAACTGGCAGATGTATCTCTTTTCCTCGTCAATGTCGCAACGGCAATGAAGACCTCTTACCCAGTCATCGCTGTCGCCGAGGCAATCAAGCACGTTGAAGCCGACTCTTGTCATGATGCACATATTCAGAACAACATAGATCGAATCGGTCAGCTCGATACCGGCCTTGGAGAACTTGGAGCCAACGGGACCCATGGAATACGGAATGATGTAAGCGGTTCTGCCCTTGTAGCTGTCCTTAGCAATATCATAAAGCATTTCATAAGCTTCTTTCGGATCCATCCAGTTGTTGGTCGGGCCCGCTTCTTCCTTGGTCGGTGCGCAGATGAAGGTTCTTCCCTCAACACGGGCAACGTCGTTGACGGCAGTTCTGTGAAGATAGCAATCGGGGAGCTTTTCCTGGTTGAGCTTTATCAATTCGCCGGTTCCGCAGGCTTCTGCGCGAAGTGCTTCAATCTGTTCATGACTTCCGTCGATCCATACAACCTTATCCGGGTTGACAAGAGCA
>JALEYA010000236.1 GCA_022779945.1 Oscillospiraceae bacterium
ACCGATCGCCGCACCTCTTGTGGCACCCGAAAAGCGTCCGTCGGTGATGAGAGCGACCTGCTTGTCAAGTCCTGCGCCTGCAATAGCGGAGGTCGGAGAAAGCATTTCTCTCATACCCGGACCGCCTGCCGGTCCTTCGTAGCGGATGACAACAACGTCGCCCGCCTTGATTCCGCCCTCATAAATGACCTTGATTGCTTCTTCCTCGCTGTTAAAGACCTTAGCCGGTCCTTCGTGAACAAGCATTTCGGGAGCGACGGCACTGCGCTTGACAACACAGCCGTCTTTGGCAAGATTGCCGCGAAGCACGGCGATGCCGCCGGTCTTGCTGAAAGCGGTGTCAAAAGTCCGGATAACGGTTTCGTCAAGGTTTCTTACGTCCTTGATATTTTCGCCAAGCGTCTTTCCTGTGCAGGTCATAACGTCGGTATTAAGAAGTCCGAGCTTTTCAAGCTCTTTGAGTACAGCGTAAACGCCGCCGGCCTCGTTGAGATCCTCCATATAAGTCGGACCTGCCGGAGCAAGATGGCAAAGGTTCGGCGTTCTGGCGCTGATTTCGTTTGCCATATCAAGATTGAACTCGATACCGCATTCGTTTGCGATCGCCGGAAGATGAAGCATACTGTTGGTCGAACAGCCGAGCGCCATATCGGCGGTCAGCGCATTCCGGAAGCTCTTTTCCGTCATGATATCAAGCGGCTTGATGTCTTTTCTGACAAGCTCCATAATCTGCATACCGGCGTGCTTGGCAAGCTCGATTCTTGCCGAATAAACCGCCGGAATCGTGCCGTTACCTTTCAGTCCCATTCCGAGAACCTCGGTCAGACAGTTCATCGAGTTTGCGGTATACATACCCGAGCATGAGCCGCACGTCGGGCAGGTCTTTTCTTCAAATTCAAGAAGCTTTTCATCGCCGATTTTTCCGGCGGCATACGAACCGACTGCCTCGAACATACTTGAAAGGCTGGTTTTTCTTCCGCCGACTCTGCCGGCAAGCATCGGACCGCCCGAAACGAAAATCGTCGGGATATTGAGTCTTGCCGCCGCCATGAGTAATCCGGGAACGTTCTTGTCGCAGTTCGGAATCATAACAAGGCCGTCAAAGCCGTGCGCCAAGGTCATCGCTTCGGTCGAATCGGCAATCAGGTCACGGGTGACAAGGGAATATTTCATTCCCCTGTGGCCCATCGCAATGCCGTCACAGACTGCGATTGCCGGAAAGACGATCGGCGTACCGCCTGCCATCGCAACACCGAGTTTCACCGCTTCGGTGATCTTGTCAAGATTCATGTGACCGGGTACGATTTCGTTATAGGACGAAACGATACCGATCAACGGTCTTTCGGTCTCCTCTTTCGTAAGACCGAGAGCGTGATAAAGCGAACGGTGCGGCGCATTGTTAAAACCGTCTACTATTGTATCTTTAATCATAAGGTGTACCTCATTTAAGCGGATCAGTTGTTGATGAGCTTGTCCTCGTCGCTCCAGCTGTAAAGCTTTCTGATTTCCTTGCCGACAACCTCGGACGGATGCTCAGAAGCGATCTTTCTCATAGCATTAAAGTGTACCTGTGAGCCGGCGTCGGACATATCAAGAAGGAAGTCTTTGGCGAAGGTGCCGTCCTGAATGTCGGAAAGAATCTTCTTCATCGCCTTCTTGGTGTCCTCGGTAATGATCTTCGGACCGGTGATGTAGTCGCCGTATTCAGCGGTGTTGGAGATCGAATATCTCATGCCTTCGAAGCCGCTCTGATAAATCAGGTCAACGATGAGCTTCATTTCGTGAATGCACTCAAAGTAAGCATTTCTCGGGTCGTAGCCTGCTTCAACGAGAGTTTCGAAGCCTGCTTGCATAAGTGCGCAAACGCCGCCGCAAAGAACAGCCTGCTCACCGAAGAGGTCGGTTTCGGTTTCGGTTCTGAAGGTGGTTTCCAAAACACCTGCTCTTGCTCCGCCGATTCCGAGAGCGTAAGCCAGACCGATGTCAAGGGCGTCACCGGTTGCGTCCTGCTCAACAGCGATCAGGCAGGGAACACCCTTACCAACCTGATATTCGCTTCTTACGGTGTGACCCGGTCCCTTGGGAGCAACCATGATAACGTTGACGTTCTTCGGAGGCTTGATGCAGCCGAAATGAATGTTGAAGCCGTGAGCGAACGCAAGGGTCTTGCCCTCGGTAAGGTTCGGCTCGATGCTCTCTTTATAAAGCTTAGCCTGCTTTTCGTCGTTGATGAGAATCATGATGATATCTGCGTTTTTAGCCGCTTCTGCGGCGGTCATGACCTTAAGTCCCTGAGATTCTGCCTTTGCCCAGCTCTTGCTGCCCTCATAAAGACCGACAATGACGTCAACACCGGAATCATGAAGGTTGAGTGCGTGAGCGTGACCCTGTGAGCCGTAGCCGATGATGGCGACGGTCTTGCCGTCAAGCTTTGCAAGGTTGCAGTCGTTCTGATAATAAATCTTTGCCATTTTAAAAGACTCCTTTTAAATAAAATTCTTTTTTATACCGCTTCGCAAAAAAACGAAGTTGAAAACTGTTTTACTTACTTTTTCAGCATACTTGTTGCACCTCTTTCGAGAGCAACCACACCCGTGCGGCACATTTCGATGATGCCGTAGGGCTTGAGTATTTCAATAAACGCATTGATTTTTGAGGTTTCGCCCGTAATCTCGATACACAGCGCCTCGGTCGAATAGTCAATGATTTTTGAACGGAAGATGTCAACCGCCGAAAGCACGTCCTGACGGTATGCCGGGTCGTTTTTAATCTTGATGAGAAGCAGCTCACGGGAGAGCGATTCATCCCGGTCAAGATATTCAACCTTTTTGACGTTGTGAAGCTTGCGAAGCTGATTGATCATCTGCTCTCTTGCGTAGCCGTCGCCACTCATGGAAATCGTGATTCGTGAATACTTCGGGTTTTCCGTTTCACCGACGGTCAGCGTGTCAATATTGAAGCCGCGGCGGGTAAACATACTCGTTACACGGGTCAGCACGCCGAATTTGTTTTCAACATAAACCGCTATGACAAATTTGTCGTTCATGCGTCCATCTCCTCTCCGGTAATCATGTCATCCATACTGCCCCCCGGCGGAAGCATCGGCAAAACAAATTCGTCCGACGGAATGAGACAGTCGATTAAAACAGGTCCGTTCGTGTCAAACGCTTCTTTGAACGCTTTTTCAAACTCCTCGGGGGTTGCTGTTCGAACACCCTTTAAGCCGAACGCTTCGGCAAGCTTGACGAAGTCCGTTTTACGGTTGAGGGTTGTATTCGAATAGTGTTTATTATAGAAAAGCGTCTGCCACTGACGTACCATACCGAGAACGCCGTTATTCATGATTACAATCACGACATTTGCGTTATAGGAAACAGCGGTAGCAAGCTCGTTGAGGTTCATGCCGAAGCTTCCGTCACCCGTAATCAGGACGGTCTTATCCTTGGAACCGATTGCGGCACCGATTGCCGCACCCAAGCCGAAGCCCATGGTACCCAGTCCGCCGCTTGAGACAAATTTTCTTGTCTTGCCGAATTTGCAGTACTGTGCCGTCCACATCTGATGCTGACCGACGTCGGTCGCAATCACGGTATCTTCATCAATCACAGAGTTGACGATATCAAAGAAACGGTCGGGGAAGATAATACCTTTGCCGGCTTTCTCTTCTTTTTGCCGACGGCTTTGATCGATTTCCTTTTCTTTCGCTTTAAAGCCGGCGATCGTGTCCGCCCACTCGGGTCGGCTCTTCTTTTCGCATTTGTCCGCAATTCTCCGGAATGCATCGGCAACATCGCCGAGAACGCCGAGGTCAACCGTAATATTCTTGTTGATTTCCGCAAAGTCAATATCGAGCTGGATCTTCTTTGCCGTCACGGCGAACTTGCTCTTGTTGCCCGTTGCCCGATCGCTGAAGCGGATTCCGATTCCGAAAATCAGGTCAGCGTGGTTGAGTGCCTGAGACGAGGCATAATGACCGTGCATACCCTGCATACCGAGGAAGCGTTCACAGTCGGTCGGAATCGCCGAAATGCCCATCAGCGTACAGCCGATCACGGCGTCAATTTTATCGGCAAGTTTCTTAACGTCCTCGTAAATTTCAGTGCCGATAACGCCGCCGCCGATATAAATGTACGGACGCTTGCACTCATTGATAAGCTGTGCCGCTTTTTCAATATCGCTTTCCTTCGCCTTTTCGAGCGGATAAAGTTCCTGTTTCGGCTGCGGCTCGTATTCGCATACGGCGCACTGTACGTCCTTCGGCACGTCAATCAGAACGGGACCCGGTCTTCCCGAACGGGCGATTCTGAACGCCTCCCGGATCGTGTCCGCAAGGTCGTTTACGTCATTGACGAAGTAGTTATGTTTGGTAATCGGGAGAGTGATTCCCGTAATGTCGATTTCCTGAAAGCTGTCCTTACCGATCAGGTTACACGAAACGTTGCCCGTTATGGCAACCATGGCAACCGAGTCGAGCATTGCCGTAGCAATTCCGGTAACAAGGTTCGTCGCGCCCGGGCCGGAGGTGGCAATGCAGACGCCCGTCTTTCCGGTTCCTCTGAAATAACCGTCGGCGGCATGGGCGGCGCCCTGCTCGTGAGCGGCTAAAATATGATTGATTCTGTCACTGTTTTTATAAAGCTCGTCATAGATGTTGAGCACCTGGCCGCCCGGATAGCCGAAAACATCGGTTACCCCCTGTTCGATCAGCGTTTCAACAATGATCTGTGCTCCTGTCAATTTCATTTTTATCAAGTCCTTTATGGTTCAATCTTTCATTCTGTTAATCGCACTGACAAGTGCCTTGACCGAGGAAACAATAATATCCGTGTCGATGCCGACACCCCAGGTAAGCTTGCCGTCCTTTGTGCTCTTGATACCGACGTATGAGGCGGCGTGCGATTTTGAGCTGACCTCAAGGGCGTGCTCGGTATAGACCTCAACCGAATAGCTGTCGCCGACAACAGTTTTCAGTGCGTTCGAAACAGCGTCAAGACGACCGTTGCCCTTTGCGGACACTTCAAATTCCTTGCCGTCATATTCGCCCGAAACGTATGCCTTGATACCGTCTTTCTGAACGAAATGCGCCTCGGTCACCTGAAGCGGGGATTCAATATTGGTATAGTCTTTCATCAGGATATCGTATACCTCGTTCGGCATCAGCTCCTTGTGTGCGTGGTCGGAAATGCTCTTGACATGGTAGCCGAAATCCTCTCTCATCTTCGCCGGAAGCACCATGGAGAACTGCGTTTCAAGCAGATAGCCGATACCGCCCTTGCCCGACTGTGAGTTGATGCGGATCACGTCCGCCTCGTAGACTCTTCCGACGTCGGTCGGGTCGATCGGAAGATACGGTACGTTCCAATGCTCCGTTCCCTTTTCCTCACGCCACTTCATTCCCTTGGCGATGGCGTCCTGATGCGAACCGCTGAACGCCGCAAAAACAAGCTTTCCGCTGTACGGCTGACGCTCATAGACGTGCATTCTTGTCACGCGTTCGTAAACCTCGGTGATTTCGGGGAGATTCGAAAAATCAAGTCCGGGGTCAACGCCCTGTGAATACATATTCAAAGCCAGTGTGATGATATCCACGTTACCTGTTCTTTCGCCGTTTCCGAAGAGGGTGCCCTCGATTCTGTCGGCGCCGGCCAGAAGTCCCATTTCGCTGTCGGCAACGGCACAGCCTCTGTCGTTATGCGGATGAAGAGAAATAATGAGGTTTTCTCTGTTATTGAGATTCTTACACATATATTCAACCTGATTGGCGTAAACATGCGGCATGGAATGAGACACCGTGACGGGCAGGTTGATGATAACCTTGTCGTTTTCACTGGGCTGCCATACATCAATCACGGCGTTGCAGATTTCAAGCGCAAATTCCGGCTCGGTACCCGTGAAGCTTTCGGGGGAATATTCAAAGGTGAAGTGACCCTCGGTTTTTTCACGGTACTGCTTGCAAAGCTTTGCGCCGAAAACAGCGATGTCGATGATTTCTTTCTTATCCTTTTTAAAGACCTGCTCTCTCTGAGCGACTGAAGTCGAATTATAAAGATGAACAATGGCGTGCTTGGCGCCTTTCAGTGCTTCGAAGGTCTTGGCGATGATGTGCTCTCTCGACTGGGTGAGCACCTGAATGGTCACGTCGTCGGGAATCAGGTTCTGTTCAATCAGCGCACGGCAGAAATCGTATTCGGTCTCGCTTGCGGCGGGGAAGCCGATTTCGATTTCCTTAAAGCCGACTTTTACGAGAAACTTGAAAAACTCCAGCTTCTCCTCAAGGCTCATCGGAATAATCAACGCCTGATTGCCGTCTCTCAGATCGACGCTGCACCAATAGGGGGCTTTGTCAATATAGGTTTTGTTTCTCCAGTCCATTGTGACGGGCTTCGCCTCAAAGAACTGTCTTGTGTACTTTTCGTAGCCTTTCATCATGTACTCCTTTTCCGTTGCATTCCGTAAATAATAAAAAAATCTCTTTTACTCAAAAATGCAACTACTGCTTTTTTGTGTAAAAGAGACGAAGATATTCATTTCTCCGCGGTACCACTCTTTCTTGGTGATAACACCCACTCAGGCACATCTAACAATGCGCTTCTCTGTAACGG